>NZ_JAWOAI010000140.1:0-20516 GCF_033194735.1 Streptomyces sp. W16 | reverse complement strand
GCGCCGCGTCCCCACGCGCGCGTGCCTGTTCCTTCGCGGCGCGCAGCGCCACGCGCGCGAGGTCGACGCCGGAGGGCTCGGCCGCCTTCTTGGGCGCGGGTTCTTCCTCGGTGCTCATACGCGCTCCACTGCCCCGTCCGCCACGCTGTACCGCGTCCCCGCCAGTACATGCGGCACGTCGTCGTCGACCGCCGCCGTCACCAGCACCTGCTCACCGGGCGCCACCAGCTCGGCCAGCCGCTCCCGACGCCGCGTGTCCAGCTCGGCGAACACGTCGTCGAGCACGAGCACCGGCTCATTGCCCTCGCCCCTGAGCAGGTCGTACGAGGCGAGCCGGAGCGCCAGCGCGTACGACCAGGACTCCCCGTGCGAGGCGTACCCCTTGGCCGGCAACTGACCGAGTTTGAGAATCAAATCGTCCCGATGGGGTCCTACGAGGGTGACGCCCCGCTCGATCTCCTGCTTGCGCGCCTCCGCGATCGCCGCCATCAGCTGCTCGTAGAGGTCCTCACGCGTGTGCGCCTCACCGGGCGCCGACGGCTTGTACTCCAGGGCCACCGGGCCACCGCCGGGGGCGAGTTGCTCGTACGCCTTGTCGGTGAGGGGCTGCACCGCGGCGATCAGATCGAGCCGCTGGGAGAGCAACTCGGCGCCCACGCGCGCGAGATGCTGGTCCCACACGTCGAGCGTGGACAGATCCATCGAGCGCCCGCCGTGCCGCCGCGCCAACGCGGCCGACTTCAGCAGGGTGTTGCGCTGCTTGAGCACCCGCTCGTAGTCGGACCGCACACCGGCCATGCGCGGCGAGCGCGCGGTGATCAGCTCGTCCAGAAAACGCCGCCGCTCCCCGGGGTCACCCTTCACCAGCGCGAGGTCCTCGGGCGCGAACAGCACGGTCCGTACGATGCCCAGCACATCACGTGGTCTGACCTGCGAGGACCGGTTGATGCGGGCGCGGTTGGCGCGGCCGGGGTTCAGCTCCAGCTCGACCAGTTGCTGCCGCTCGCCCTGTCTGACCTGCGCCCGGATGATCGCGCGGTCGGCGCCCACCCGGACCAGCGGGGCGTCGGAGGAGACTCGGTGACTGCCCAGGGTGGCGAGATAGCCGATGGCCTCGACGAGGTTGGTCTTGCCCTGCCCGTTGGGGCCCACGAACGCGGTGACGCCGGGGTCGAGCGGGACGTCGACCCCGGCGTACGAGCGGAAGTCGGCCAGCGACAGATGCGTGACGTGCATGGTCGTTCGCCGACCTCCCCCAGGTTGTGGATCCACGGGCCGCGGCCTGTGGATCTGTGGATTACTTGGTCTCGACGGCGTGGCCGCCGAACTGGTTGCGCAGCGCCGCGACCATCTTCATCTGCGGCGAGTCCTCCTGGCGCGACGCGAACCGCGCGAACAGGGAGGCCGTGATCGCCGGCAGCGGCACGGCGTTGTCGATAGCGGCCTCGACGGTCCAGCGGCCCTCGCCGGAGTCCTCGGCGTAGCCCTTGAGCTTGTCCAGGTGCTCGTCGTCGTCAAGGGCGTTGACGGCCAGGTCGAGCAGCCAGGAACGGATGACCGTGCCCTCCTGCCAGGAGCGGAAGACCTCGCGGACGTCCGTCACCGAGTCGACCTTCTCCAGCAGTTCCCAGCCCTCGGCGTAGGCCTGCATCATGGCGTACTCGATGCCGTTGTGGACCATCTTGGAGAAGTGCCCGGCGCCCACCTTGCCGGCGTGCACGAACCCGAACTCGCCCTCGGGCTTGAGGGCGTCGAAGACCGGCTGAACCTTGGCGATGTTCTCGGCGTCGCCGCCGACCATGAGTGCGTAGCCGTTCTTCAGGCCCCAGACGCCGCCTGAGACCCCCGCGTCGACGAAGCCGATGCCCTTGGCGCCCAGCTCCTCGGCGTGCTTCTCGTCGTCCGTCCAGCGCGAGTTGCCGCCGTCCACGACGACGTCACCGGGCTCCAGAAGCTCGCCCAGCTCGTCGACGGTCGACTGGGTGGCGGCGCCGGCCGGGACCATCACCCACACGACGCGGGGGCCCTTGAGCCTGTCCACAAGCTCTCCCAGGCTGTGGACATCGGCGAGGTCCGGGTTGCGGTCGTATCCGATGACGGTGTGGCCTGCGCGGCGGATGCGCTCGCGCATGTTGCCGCCCATCTTGCCGAGGCCGACGAGACCGAGCTCCATCAGTTGTTCCTTAGGGTGCGACGTGGCATGAGGGCACTTGCGTACCTGTGTCCGAGCCTAAACCCGGACGGTCATGCACACCTGTGGGCATACGCGCTCAGAAGTACTAGGCCGTATGCCCCGACCTGCGGTGTTCTCGTCGGTCTGGATCAGCCGCTCAGGCGGACCGGCATGATCAGGTACTTGTAGGCCTCGTCCGCCTCGGCGTCCAGGGCCGGCTTGCCGCTGAGCAGCGCGGGCTTGGTGGAGGTCGTGAACGACAGCTGGGCCACCGGGGAGTCGATGGCGCTCAGGCCGTCCAGCAGGAACGTCGGGTTGAAGGCGATCGACACGTCGTCGCCCTCAAGGTTCGCGTCGACCCGCTCCACAGCCTGTGCGTCGTCGCTGGAACCGGCCTCCAGGATCAGCACGCCCTGCTCGAAGCTCAGCCGCACCGGCGTGTTGCGCTCGGCGACCAGGGCCACGCGCTTGACGGCCTCCACAAAGGGGGCGGTCTCGATCACGGCGATGGAGTTGAACTCCGTCGGGAACAGCGAGCGGTACTTCGGGAGGTCGCCCTCCAGGAGGCGGGTCGTCGTACGGCGACCGGCGCCCTCGAAGCCGATGAGGCCCTCGCCCGCGCCCGAGCCGGACAGCGCCAGGATCACGCTGTCGCCGCTCGTGAGGGCCTTGGCGGTGTCCAGGAGCGTCTTGGCGGGCACCAGGGCGACCGCGGACGCCTCCGGGTTCTCCGGCTTCCACAGGAACTCGCGGACCGCGAAGCGGTAGCGGTCGGTGGACGCCAGCGTCACCGTGTCGCCCTCGATCTCGATGCGCACACCGGTGAGGACGGGCAGCGTGTCGTCGCGCCCGGCGGCGATGGCCACCTGAGCGGCGGCCGAGGCGAACACCTCACCGGGGACGGTGCCGGTCGCGCCCGGCATCTGCGGCAGCGCCGGGTACTCCTCCACAGGCAGTGTGTGCAGCGTGAAGCGGGAGGAGCCGCAGACCACCGTCGCCCGTACACCGTCTGTGGAAATCTCCACCGGCCGGTTGGGAAGGGCGCGGCAGATGTCGGCGAGCAGCCGGCCGGAGACGAGGACGGTGCCCTCCTCCTCGACCTCGGCGTCGACCGACACGCGCGCGGAGACCTCGTAGTCGAAGCTGGACAGGCTCAGCTGCCCCTCCTCGGACTTCAGCAGGAGGCCGGCGAGGACCGGCGCCGGCGGACGGGCCGGGAGGCTGCGTGCCGCCCAGGCAACTGCCTCCGCGAGTACGTCGCGTTCCACCCGGATCTTCACTGTTGCCGCCTCCTGCTGTTGCCGGCGCTTCTCGGCCTGCCTGGCTTCGTCGTCTGTCTCGGTGTCGTCGGTCCCTGTGAGGGGAAGGACATCCGGGAACAGTCTGACGCACGGCACTGACAGTAGGTGCCTCTCGGGGTCAAGTCGTGACGAGGGGCGGTCGGGCGACGAAGCGCGAGTTGTGCACAGGCCCCGCTTCGAAACGGTTTCCCAGCTCTCTCTAGTTGCTAGTAGTAGTAGGGGCTGTGGATACCGTGGATAACCCCGTTTTCCCAGCTCAGAGCGGGAATTTTGTCCACCGGTCCTGTGGGTGACGGCGGTGGACAACCTCGGGTTTCTGTGGAGAACGGAAAGTTCTGCACACCCCATGCACAGCCGAGGGCCACTTCTCCCCAGCGCCGTCCCCAGCTTTACCCACCTTTCCCACAGCCCAACCCGGCACCTTCGTGTGACGCCTTTCACTCGACACGGTGAGATGGCGCGTCGCGTTGCCGAACAGTGGACAGCGGTGTGGAGAAGCTGGGGATCGCTGGGGACAACCGGGTCCAGCCTGTGGGTTGTCGGTGGACAACTCCGTCCCCAGCCTGTGGATCACGGATTTGTCCACAGCCTGTGGAGATCTTTTGTCCACGAATCCACAAGCATCTGACCTGGACTGATGGTCTCTCACCCGAGGCGCCTGTGGACACGATCTGGACAACTTCGCAGTCCCCAGGATGTGGACGGAAGAAAGTCACCAAATCTGTGGAGGGCGGCCGTAACCCGGCAGGTATTCGAACAGCGGGCGGTCTACGCACAGCTGTGGATGAGCGACGGACCAGTCCCGGATCGGCTCAGGAAGCCTCTGAAGTCGCCTTCGGACGCGCCTTTCGGCATGACGAAGGGCGCTCCGGGAGAGATCCCGGAGCGCCCTGGGCGCCGTAACTCTGTGGCCGTCAGCCGTTCTTGATGCGGTTGGTCAGTTCGGTGACCTGGTTGTAGATCGAGCGGCGCTCGGCCATCAGGGCGCGGATCTTGCGGTCGGCGTGCATGACGGTGGTGTGGTCGCGACCGCCGAACTGCGCGCCGATCTTCGGCAGGGAGAGGTCGGTCAGTTCACGGCACACGTACATGGCGATCTGCCGGGCCGTGACCAGCTGGCGCCCGCGCGAACTGCCGCACAGGTCCTCGACCGTGATGCCGAAGTAGTCGGCGGTCGCTCCCATGATCGCCGACGCGGTGATCTCCGGGGTCGAGTCCTCGCCGCCCGGGATGAGGTCCTTGAGGACGATCTCGGTGAGACCGAGGTCCACCGGCTGCCGGTTGAGCGACGCGAACGCCGTCACCCGGATCAGCGCCCCCTCCAGCTCGCGGATGTTGCGCGAGATGCGGGAGGCGATGAACTCCAGGACCTCCGGCGGGGCGTTGAGCTGCTCCTGCACCGCCTTCTTACGAAGGATGGCGATACGGGTCTCCAGCTCGGGCGGCTGGACGTCGGTGATCAGGCCCCACTCGAAACGGTTCCGCAGCCGGTCCTCCAGCGTGACCAGCTGCTTCGGCGGCCGGTCGCTGGAGAGCACGATCTGCTTGTTGGCGTTGTGGAGCGTGTTGAAGGTGTGGAAGAACTCCTCCTGCGTCGACTCCTTGTCCGCGAGGAACTGGATGTCGTCGACAAGAAGGATGTCCATCTCGCGGTACCGCTTGCGGAAGCTGTCGCCCTTGCCGTCGCGGATGGAGTTGATGAACTCGTTGGTGAACTCCTCGGAGCTCACGTACCGCACGCGAGTGCCGGGGTACAGGCTCCGCGCGTAGTGCCCGATCGCGTGCAGCAGGTGCGTCTTGCCGAGCCCCGACTCCCCATAGATGAAAAGGGGGTTGTACGCCTTCGCGGGCGCCTCGGCGACAGCGACCGCGGCGGCGTGCGCGAAGCGGTTCGAGGCACCGATCACGAACGTGTCGAAGAGGTACTTCGGGTTCAGGCGCGCGGTCGGCTCACCCGGGCCGGCCGCCGGCGCGGGCTTCGAGCCCAGCGGACCGGGCGATCCCGGACCGCCGCGGTGCACATGGCCGGAGTTCGACGACGAACGCGAGTCGGACAGATCACGGCGCGCGTCGCGCTGGTTGTACTCCGCGCGGGACTGCTCGTACTCGGCCCGCGACTGCTCGTACTCCGCGCGCTGCTGCTCGTACGACGGACGCTCCATCGACTGCGGGCGGTACTCCTGCGTCGGCGGCGCGTACTGGTCCTGCTGCGGCTTGTAGGAGTCCTGGGGCGGTGCTCCGTACTGATCCGGGGACGGCGAGCCGTACTGATCCTGTGCAGGCGGCCCGTACTGGTCCTGGGACGGTGACGCGTACGGATCCCGGTCGGGGAAGCCGAGTCGCTGCTGCTGCCAGCCGTAGTCGTCCTGCGACGGCCGCGGCCAGGCGCCGGGCTCGGGCCGCTGGTACTCCGACGGGTAGGCGGGACGGGCGGTGGGCAGCTGGTCGCCGGGGCCGCCCGGGAGCGGCTCGGCGCGATGACGGCCGTAGCCGCCCTCGTACGGGTCCCGGTTCTGCTCGGGTTCCTCGTAGCGGCGCTGGGGCGGGGCGGGGGGTGCCGGCGGGCCAGGGGGCTCGCCCGCGGAGTCGTCGACGGTGATCGCGATCCGGATCGGCCGGCCGCACTCGCGGCTCAGGGTCTCGCTGACGATCGGCGCGAGGCGACCTTCGAGCACGCCCTTCGCAAATTCGTTCGGTACGGCGAGCAAGGCGGTGTCTGCGACGAGTGCCAGGGGCTGGCAGCGCCGGATCCAGTGCTCGTCCTTGGTCTCGACACCCTGCCCACGCCCCTCACCGAGAAGTTGCTCCAGCACTCGTGGCCACACTGCGGCAAGATCGGCAGGTACGTCAGCCACAGGGCACGCTCTCTCACGGGTCCCACGAACGTGTGGTTCGCGGACGGGACGGGATGTAAATCGGGTGGGACGCAGGGGAAAAAGGTGTCGGGGCGGGGGACAAAGGAACGAATCAGAGTCCAGCCACGGTAGTCAGGGCGACGGGTGCGGTTCAAGTTGTTGTCCCCAGCCTGTGGATAGTGTCTCGCTGTGACCGCTGGTTTGACCGGATGGCGTAGCCCCGCGTACCGTGACCAGGTCGAGTTGTCGATGGCTGCTGCCGCCTGCCTCCGATGGGCACAGATCGCATGTGGGTGATCGGTCAGCGGTGCACTCGGGCGTTACTGCGAGCTACTCGTGGGCGCACGGTGACAGCCAGGACGGCACCCGCAACCACCGATTTATTTCTGGAGCCCCCTCGTGAGCAAGCGCACCTTCCAGCCGAACAACCGTCGTCGGGCCAAGACCCACGGCTTCCGCCTGCGGATGCGTACCCGTGCCGGTCGCGCGATTCTCGCGAACCGTCGTGGCAAGGGTCGCGCCAGCCTGTCCGCCTGATCCCGATCAGGTCATGACGTCGTGCTGCCTACCGAGCATCGGCTGAGGCGGCGCGAGGACTTCGCGACCGCGGTACGACGGGGTCGCCGGGCTGGCCGCCCGCTTCTCGTCGTCCACTTTCGTAGCGGTGCCACGGACCCGCACGCGCCAGGGGAGAGCGCTCCCCCGACGCGTGCGGGTTTCGTCGTCAGCAAGGCAGTGGGCGGCGCCGTGGTGCGCAACAAAGTGAAGCGCAGACTTCGCCATCTGATGCGTGAGCGAGTCGCTCTGTTTCCCCCCGGTAGCCTGGTAGTCGTACGAGCGCTGCCCGGAGCGGGCGACGCCGACCATGCACAGCTGGCCCAAGACCTGGATGCCGCCGTTCAGCGGCTGCTGGGAGGGGGCGCGCGATGAAGTACCCACTGCTGGCACTGATCAAGCTGTACCAGTGGACGATCAGTCCACTGCTGGGGCCGGTGTGCAAGTACTACCCGTCGTGCTCCCACTACGGCTATACGGCCATCGACCGGCACGGCGCGATCAAGGGCACCGCGCTCACGGCCTGGCGCATCCTGCGGTGCAATCCGTGGTCGCTCGGCGGTGTGGACCATGTCCCGCCGCGCAAGCGTCCGCGGTGGCACGAGATGCTGCGAGGCGCACGGCGCGCAGACAAGGGCGGGACCTCCGCCGCCGAAACGGCCACTGAAGGGCTGAGTCCTTCGAGCCCGGCCGCAGAGACACCGTCCCATGCCCAAGGAGCATGATTAGTGGACACGATTGCCAGTCTTTTCAGCTTCATCACGACACCCGTTTCCTGGGTCATCGTCCAGTTCCACTCGGTGTACGGGAAGGTCTTCGGTCCCGACACGGGCTGGGCCTGGGGCCTGTCCATCGTGTCCCTGGTGATCCTGATCCGCATCTGTCTGATCCCGCTCTTCGTGAAGCAGATCAAGGCGACCCGGGCCATGCAGACCCTGCAGCCCGAGATGAAGAAGATCCAGGAACGCTACAAGAACGACAAGCAGCGTCAGTCCGAAGAGATGATGAAGCTGTACAAGGAGTCGGGTACCAACCCGCTCTCCTCGTGCCTTCCCATCCTGGCGCAGTCCCCGTTCTTCTTCGCCCTGTACCACGTGCTCAACGGCATCGCGACGGGCTCGACGATCGGCGTCATCAACGACTCGCTGCTCGCCAGCGCGCGTAATGCGCACATCTTCGGTGCCCCGCTCGCCGCGAAGTTCACGGACGGCAGCAGCAAGGTAGCGGCGCTCGGTGCCACGCTGACCGACGTCCGGGTCGTCACCGCGATCATGATCGTGATGATGTCTGCGTCGCAGTTCTACACGCAGCGCCAGCTGATGACGAAGAACGTCGACACCACGGTGAAGACACCGTTCATGCAGCAGCAGAAGATGCTGATGTACGTCTTCCCGGTCATGTTCGCCATCTTCGGCATCAACTTCCCCGTCGGTGTCCTCGTCTACTGGCTGACCACCAACGTGTGGACCATGGGCCAGCAGATGTACGTGATCCGCAACAACCCGACCCCGGGTTCCAAGGCCCAGGCCGCCTACCTGGAGCGCCTGACCAAGCACGTCACGCACCACGAGAAGACCCGCAGCCGGGGTGAGAAGGCCATCGTCAAGGCGATCGTCTCCAAGGGCCGTGAGCGTAACGAGTTCGAGCGCAAGTTCATCAACAGCCTCACCAAGGTGGGCCTCGTGGCTCAGGCCGACGGGACTGTGGCGAAGGGCGAGGCAGCGGTGGAGTCCGAGGACGGCACGCCCACCACGGCCGCACCCAAGCGCCAGCAGCCCAAGCGGCAGTCCAAGTCCCAGCGCCAGTCCGGCGCCGCGAAGGCGGCCGACGAAAGTGCTGACGACACGGCCGCCGACGCCGAGCCGAAGACCTCGCTGAGCAAGTCGGACGAACCCGAGGACGCCAAGCCCGCCACCGCCGCCAAGAAGGCCGCCCCGAAGCCTGCCGGCGGTACCCGCAGCAAGGCCCAGTCCGGACAGCGCAAGGGTCCGCAGCGACCCAAGTCCCCGTCCAAGAAGTAAGAAGGAGTCCATCCCGTGACGGAAGGCACCACCACCTCCGCCGCTGCTGAGGGTGCAGACACCCTGTCCCGCCTGGAGCAGGAGGGCGAGATCGCGGCGGACTACCTTGAGGGTCTGCTGGACATCGCCGATCTCGACGGCGACATCGACATGGATGTCGAGGCCGACCGCGCCGCTGTCTCGATCATCAGCGACAGCAGCGGCCGCGACCTCCAGAAGCTCGTCGGTCGTGACGGTGAGGTGCTGGAAGCACTCCAGGAGCTCACCCGCCTGGCCGTGCACCGGGAAACCGGGGACCGCAGCCGGCTGATGCTGGACATCGCCGGCTACCGCGCCAAGAAGCGGACCGAGCTCTCCGAGCTGGGCGCCAAGACCGCGGCCGACGTGAAGAACACCGGCGAGCCGGTGAAGCTGAACCCGATGACGCCGTTCGAGCGCAAGGTCGTGCACGACGCCGTCAAGGCCGCGGGACTGCGCAGCGAGTCCGAGGGCGAGGAGCCGCAGCGCTTCGTCGTCGTGCTTCCCGCCTGATTGGTCCCAACGTTCCACCGGCCCCGTCTGTTGAGCAGACGGGGCCGAACTTTGTCAGCCTGATAGTCCTGTAGTTCTGGTGGTCCTGATGGTCAGCGCCCCATGCGCTCTTGCGGTACGGAAGGACGGTCCCCCGTGACGGAGGCAGCGGAGCTTCCCCCTGCGCCCGAGCAGGCGCGCGAGGTGTTCGGCGATCGCTTCGAGGATGCGGTCCGATACGCCGAGCTGCTCGCCGACGCGGGCGTGCAGCGTGGTCTCATCGGCCCACGCGAGGTGCCCCGCCTGTGGGAACGGCACATCCTGAACTGTGCGGTGCTCTCGGAGGTCGTGCCGGAGAGCGTGACCGTCTGCGACGTCGGTTCGGGGGCCGGCCTTCCAGGCATTCCTCTGGCGCTCGTCAGGGAGGACCTGAAGATCACGCTGCTGGAGCCCCTCCTGCGGCGGACCAACTTCCTCGCCGAGGTCGTCGAGCTGCTGGGCCTGGACCATGTGACCGTTGTGCGCGGTCGGGCCGAAGAGGTCATGGGTAAGTTGCAGCCCGTCCATGTGGTGACGGCACGGGCCGTGGCACCGCTGGACCGGCTGGCCACCTGGGGCATTCCGTTGCTGCGTCCCTACGGAGAGATGCTCGCCCTCAAGGGCGACACCGCCGAGGAAGAGCTCAAGGCGGCGGCAACGGCCCTGAGCAAGCTCGGTGCTGTGGAGACATCCATCCTCCATGTGGGCGAGGGCATCGTGGATCCGCTCTCCACGGTCGTGCGTGTCGAGGTCGGGGAGAGTCCCGGTGGTGTCCGCTTCGCCGCCAAGCGCGCTAAGGCAGCGCGCACCGGGCGGACCCGCCGCCGTCGCTGATCCGTCCTGACGACGAGACTTACTCCACACAAGCTGCCAAACCTACGCATGCCGGAGTGTCGCGGACAGTTCGGCCTCGGCTGCTGTGCATCGTGTTTCACGTGAAACGTCGCTCACTGCTACACGGCATCATCGGTCGCACCCGCGCCGCGGCCGAACCCCGCGACCGGAAGCCTCTCGGATCACTCGGAGAGGGCACGGAGTTGTCCACAGAGGTGGAATTCTCCACAGAACAACAGGCCTCACTGGTTCACGACCCTGAAGACATGGGAGGCTCTGTTCATTGCGAGCCTGAAGTCGAGGAGAGTGAATCCTTGCGGTCCGACGCCAACATCGCGGGACCGATGACCGATCCGGTCCCCGGTCCCCGTACCGAGTCGATGGGGGAGGATGTTTCACGTGAAACACCGCCCCCTATGGACGACACTCCCATCGGTCGTGCTGCCCAACTGGCTGTGGAAGCCCTAGGTCGTGCGGGCGAGGGCCTGCCGCGACCTGAGCAGACCCGAATCATGGTTGTCGCCAACCAGAAGGGCGGGGTGGGCAAGACGACGACGACCGTCAATCTTGCCGCTTCGCTGGCACTGCACGGTGCCCGTGTTCTGGTGGTCGACCTCGACCCACAGGGCAACGCTTCCACGGCACTGGGGATCGACCATCACGCCGAAGTTCCTTCCATCTATGACGTGTTGGTCGACAGCCGGCCTCTCTCCGAGGTTGTTCAGCCGGTTCCCGATGTCGAGGGTCTCTTCTGTGCCCCTGCCACGATCGATCTCGCCGGTGCGGAGATCGAGCTTGTGTCCCTGGTGGCGAGAGAGAGCAGACTGCAGCGGGCGATTCAGGCCTACGAGCAGCCGTTGGACTACATCCTCATCGACTGTCCGCCCTCGCTCGGCCTGCTGACGGTCAATGCGCTGGTCGCCGGTGCGGAGGTTCTCATCCCGATCCAGTGCGAGTACTACGCGCTGGAGGGCCTCGGACAACTGCTCCGCAATGTCGACCTGGTGCGGGGACACCTCAACCCCAACCTGCATGTGTCGACCATCCTGCTCACCATGTACGACGGCCGGACGCGCCTCGCGTCCCAGGTCGCGGACGAGGTGCGCAGCCACTTCGGCGACGAGGTACTGCGGACGAGCATTCCCCGCTCGGTCCGTATCTCCGAGGCGCCGAGTTATGGGCAGACGGTACTGACCTACGATCCCGGATCGAGCGGTGCCCTCTCCTACTTTGAAGCAGCAAGGGAAATCGCACTGAAGGGTGTGGGCGTCAGCTACGACGCACCACATGCGCACATCGGCGCGCAGAGCGACCAGAGCATGGTGGAGGGCATCCAGTGAGCGAGCGACGGAGGGGTTTGGGCCGTGGGCTCGGCGCACTGATCCCCGCAGCCCCGACCGGGGAGAAGACGGTGGCTCCGGCCGCCATGGGAGGCGGTGCTGCTTCCGCGTCCCCCACGGCCGTTCCGGTCATCAACGGCGACCGAGGGGTGGCCGCGGCGAAGGTCACCACCTTGCCGCCGGTTTCCTACGACACAGAGGAGTCGTCGTACGGCGCCGTGGAGACGTTCGCGCCTCCCATCGGTGCCCACTTCGCCGAGCTGCCTCTCGACTCCATCACGCCGAACTCCCGCCAGCCGCGTGAGGTCTTCGACGAGGACGCGCTGCAGGAGCTCGTCACCTCCATCAAGGAGGTCGGCCTCCTCCAGCCCGTCGTCGTACGGCAGATCGCCCCGACGCGCTACGAGCTCATCATGGGCGAGCGGCGCTGGCGGGCCTGCCGTGAGGCAGGGCTTGAGGCGATCCCGGCGATCGTGCGGGCAACGGACGACGACAAGCTTCTCCTGGACGCACTCCTGGAGAACCTGCATCGCGCCCAGCTGAACCCGCTCGAAGAGGCCGCTGCCTACGATCAGTTGCTCAAGGACTTCAACTGCACGCACGACCAGTTGGCGGACCGTATCGGGCGTTCCCGCCCGCAGGTCTCCAACACCCTGCGTCTGCTGAAGCTCTCGCCGTCGGTCCAGCGCCGGGTCGCGGCCGGAGTGCTCTCCGCAGGCCACGCCCGGGCACTGCTCTCCGTGGACGACTCGGAGGAGCAGGACCGGCTGGCTCACCGGATCGTGGCGGAGGGGCTCTCCGTGCGGGCCGTCGAGGAGATCGTGACCCTGATGGGTTCACGGCCCCAGACTGCTCAGCGCTCCAAGGGGCCACGGGCCGGCGCCCTGGTCTCCCCGGCGCTGAGCGACCTTGCTACGCGCCTCTCGGATCGCTTCGAGACCCGGGTGAAGGTCGACCTGGGGCAGAAGAAGGGCAAGATCACTGTCGAGTTCGCCTCGATGGAGGACCTTGAGCGCATCCTCGGCTCGCTGGCTCCGGGTGAGGGGCCGGTCCTGCAGAGGAGCCTCCTGGACGACGACGCGGAGGACGAAGCCTGAGCCGTCCTCTCACGGCATGGGATTCGTTGGCCCCGCCTGCAGAGCGAGCCGTGTCCGGTGTGTACCGGAACACGGCTCGCTCTTTGCTTTCTGTCGGTATCGATGCAATCGCATCATGGATACGATGCGTTCGGGTATGGCGCATCCACCTGGCAGCACCTCTTAGGGGAGGCGGGGGCCATGCGAACGGTGAGCCGAACCGGACTGGTGAGCGCAGGTCTGGGCCTGGGGGCGGTCGGCGGGTTCGTCGGCAGTCTGCTCAGGGAACGCAGCGCTCTGACAGCCGCTCGCGACGCTGCGGGCGAAGGAAGCGAGGATCAGCCTTCATGGGGCGTCGGCTCGTACCGCTCACGTTGGACAACCTCCCGGACATTCCCCAGCGTTGCCGGTCGTGCGTCTTCTGGGAGCTGGACCCCGTCAGCGGCCAAGCCGCGGTAAGAGCGGGCACGACGACCCTGGAGAAGGAAGCCTGGATCTCAGCCGTCCTACTTGACTGGGGCTCCTGCGGACGGGTCGTCTACGTCGATGACGTGCCGGTGGGCTTCGTCCTCTACGCGCCCCCCGCCTACGTTCCTCGCTCCACGGCGTTCCCTACGAGCCCCATCTCACCGGACGCTGTGCAGCTGATGACGGCGTTCATCATGCCGGGCTATCAGGGACAGGGGCTGGGCCGGGTCATGGTCCAGACGGTTGCCAAGGATCTGCTGCGGCGGGGCTTCAAGGCGATCGAGGCCTTCGGCGACACCCGCTGGAAAGGGCCTGCCTGCATGCTGCCCGCCGATCATCTGCTCGCCGTGGGCTTCAAGACGGTCCGCCCGCATCCCGCCCATCCACGACTGCGGCTGGAGCTGCGCACAACGCTCTCCTGGAAGGAAGACGTGGAGCTGGCGCTCGACCGGCTGTTGGGGGCCGTACAGAAGGAACCAGCGCTGCGACCGCTCTAGGGCAGGTCCACAGCAAAATGGGCCGACTCCGGGGAGCCGGCCCATTCGTGTTTCACGTGAAACATCACTCGGCGATGAAGTCCTCAAGGTCGCGCACGATCGCGGCCTTCGGCTTCGCACCGACGATGGTCTTGGCGACCTCGCCACCCTGGTAGACGTTCAGGGTCGGGATGGACATCACGCCGTACTTGGCGGCCGTACCCGGGTTCTCGTCGATGTTGAGCTTGACGATCTCGATCTTGTCGCCGTACTCGGCGGCGATGGCTTCGAGGGACGGAGCGATCTGACGGCACGGACCGCACCAGGCGGCCCAGAAGTCCACGAGGACGGGCTTGTCGCTCTTGAGGACGTCCTGCTCGAAGGAATCGTCGGTCACATTCTTCAGAGTGCCGGCCACGGCGGGCTCCTTAACTTGATCGTGCGGTGGGGCGGATGGGGGTCAGACGGTGGTCTTCGCGGGCTCTGCCTGCTCCTTGTCCGCGAGGGCGGCAAGGAAGTGCTCGGTGTCCAGAGCGGCGGAGCAGCCGGTGCCGGCGGCGGTGATCGCCTGGCGGTAGGTGTGGTCGACGACGTCACCGGCGCCGAAGACACCGGTCAGGTTGGTCCGGGTCGAGGGCGCCTCGACCTTCAGGTAGCCCTCCCCGTCCAGCTCCAGCTGGCCCTTGAAGAGCTCCGTACGAGGGTCGTGGCCGATCGCGATGAACAGTCCCGTCACCGCGAGGTCCGAGAGCTCCCCGGTCTTCAGGTTGCGCAGCTTGAGGCCGGCGAGCTTCGGGTCGCCCTCGATCTCGGCGACCTCGCTGTCCCAGACGAACTTGATCTTCGGGTCGGCGAAGGCACGCTCCTGCATCGCCTTGGAGGCACGCAGGCTGTCCCGGCGGTGGACGATCGTCACGGACTTGGCGAAGCGGGAGAGGAAGGTAGCCTCCTCCATCGCAGTGTCGCCGCCGCCGATGACGGCGATGTCCTGGTCCTTGAAGAAGAACCCGTCACAGGTGGCACACCAGGAGACACCCCGGCCGGAGAGGGCGTCCTCGTTCGGCAGGCCCAGCTTGCGGTGCTGCGAGCCGGTGGTGACGATGACGGCCTTCGCCTTGTGCACGGTGCCCGAGGTGTCCGTGACGGTCTTGATCTCACCGGTCAGGTCGACGGAGACCACATCGTCCGGGATCAGCTCGGCGCCGAAGCGCTCGGCCTGGGCGCGCATGTTGTCCATGAGCTCGGGGCCCATGATGCCGTCCTGGAAGCCCGGGAAGTTCTCGACTTCGGTGGTGTTCATCAGTGCGCCACCGGCGGTGACGGCGCCCTCGAACACCAGCGGCTTCAGCGACGCGCGCGCGGTGTAGAGCGCCGCCGTGTAGCCGGCGGGCCCGGAGCCGATGATGATCACGTTTCGGACGTCGCTCACGGCTTGGTTCCTCGTCTCTGGACTGCGTCAGTACGACCGGTGGGAGCCCCTGTCAGAGCCTCCACCCCACCCAACGGATCCTACGGGGCCCGCATTCCCGGTGTGTCCGGGCACACGGAGACGGCACACAGGAGGGAAGTACCACACCGGTCGGCGATAAGACGTCCGTAGTCAGGAACGCGCGTACGACCGTGTCAGAAGAACCTTGCCAGGGGCGAATGTCGGCCGACCGACACAGGCCGCGTCGACGACATACGCCATGACGCGGGTGTTGTCGGAAGCGTCGGGGAGCACGACCAGATAAGCGGCGCTCCCCTTGTAGGTGCCCTTCTTGGCGCCGAGTACATCCTCGTCGCCGCGGTTGATGCCTTGCCTGATGCAGTTCGGGATGGTGCCGGAGGGCTGGATCAGGGTTTGGGGTGTCTTGACGGACGATTTCGGGCCGCCCGATGCAGTTTCGGCGTTCCAGGAATCCCCGGTGCCGGGGCCCCGACTCGTGGCGGTCTTCGAGGAGAGAAGATCCGCGACTTCGCTCTCCAGCTTCCCCTTCGAGAAGGTGTCCGCGGCGCTGGTCGGGTTCCCATGAGCCGCGTCGGACGTCTTGTGGTCGCCCAGCGACTGGAGGAACAGGGAACCGGCTCCGAGAACGGCCGCGGTGAACACGGCTCCCAGGACGATCCTCCCGCGACGACCGCCGCGACTCCGTTCCTTGCGTCCGGGACCCGTCGCCGCATGCGCACGTCCTGACGGGCGGTCCGTCGGAGGCGATGTTTCACGTGAAACATGCGTCCCGATGTCCTCGCCGGACACGGATCGGGACGCACTCACCAAGATCGGCGCAGCCAGCGCCTCGGGCGCAGTGGCACCCAGCAGGGCCTCCGCGGCGAGGGCCGCGTCGATACGGCCCGCGATCTCGGCGGGCATCCGTGGTGGGCCGGGCAGCGTGCCCAGCAGTCCCCGGATCTCCTCCAGCGAGTCAAAGACATCCGCACAGAGCTCGCACTCATCCAGATGCTGTCGTACCTCAGTCGTCCTGGACGGCGGGAGAAGGCCCTCGGTGAGGTCGGAGATCTCCGCGACGTCCGGGTGCCCGGCCATGTCCGTCGTGGATGTCACGCTCGCCCACCTCCGCCCTTCACAGCAGTTGAATCGCTCGGCCCTGCATCCTTGGGACCCGACGCGTCGCGTGGTCCCGCTGCCGGTGGGACGGATGTCCCCTGCGCCCGGTTCCGTCGTGCGCCCGGTTCCTCGCCGTCAGCGGCTCTTTCCGGCCGCAGATGGGTGAGGAGCGGAAGCAGTCTGGCTCTTCCGCGGGCGCAGCGGCTCTTCACCGTGCCCGTCGGCACATCGAGGATGCGGGCGGCTTCCGCGACCGGGTAGCCCTGCATGTCCACGAGGACGAGGGCGGCGCGCTGGTCAGGCGGGAGGGTGCCCAGGGCTTCCAGCAGTTGGCGGTGCAGGTCGTTGCGCTCCGCCGGGGCGGCGGCCGACTCGTGCGGCTCCAGGAGCTGTTCGAGGCGCTCGGTGTCGTCGACCGGAGACGTCTTCCTGGAGGCGGCCTTACGGGCGCGGTCCAGGCAGGCGTTCACGGTGATCCGGTGCAGCCACGTCGTGACGGCCGACTGGCCGCGGAAGGTGTGGGCAGCCCGGTAGGCGGAGACCAGGGCGTCCTGGACCGCGTCAGCGGCCTCCTCGCGGTCGCCCAGCGTGCGGAGGGCCACGGCCCAGAGGCGGTCCCGGTGGCGCCGTACGAGCTCACCGAAGGCGTCCGGGTCGCCCTCGACATGACGGGCGAGCAGATCCTGATCGCTCATGCCGTCGTGTCCGGCGCCTTCCGCCATCGGACCCCCTCCCCCTTCGGTGAGACGTCAGCCCGTGAACTTCACGTCGGTGATGGCCTGCTTGTAGCCGGCATCGCTGTACTGGTCGCTCTCCGCGTGCGGCAGAGCGGTGAGCCAGACAAGAACGTACCGGCTCTTCACCTGCTTGGTGACCTTCACCGTCGCACTGGTCCCGGTCGTCGTGACGCTGCCGATCTGCGTCATGGAGTCCAGCGAGGAGGGCGACAGCGAGTCCGCCGCGTAGAGCTTCACCGTCGTGTGATCGCCGCTGTAGTAGAGCCCTATGGTCGCCGTGGACACGTCCTGGGCCGAACCGAGGTCGTAGACGATGCCCACGCCCGGCTTGTAGGGCGCGAGCACCGGGCCCCCTATGAAGCTGGAGGTTCGCCAGTACGTCGACGGGTCGCCGTCGTACGTCTTGTCGACGTCCCTGGGGTGCTGGGCGTCGCCCTTCGCCACGAACTCCTGGGCGCCCTGGATGGAGAGCGCCTTGACCGGATTGGTCTTGTCGCCGCTCTTGTCGTTCCCGTCCGTCGGCTGCGTCTGCTTCGTGTCGTCGGACTTGTTGCCCTGGTCCATGAGCGCGTCCGCGAGCTGCCAACTGCCCAGGCCCAGCGCGGCGATCAGCAGCGCGGACACTGCCCACTTGAGGGCTTTGCCGGTACGGCTCTGCAGCGGGGGTGGCGGGCTCGGCACCGCCTGGGTGGCACCGGGATGCGGCGCGGGGCGGCCGTACGTGCCCTGTTGGTAGGTCGTGCGCTGGTATTCGGGAGGTGCGGTGAACGCGGGCTCCGGCGGGCGGATGCGGGGCATCTCGCCGATCGCCTTCACCAGTTCCTCCGGAGTGGTGCACGCCGCTTCGTGCCGGGAGGCCGTGGCGCCGTCGTTGGCGAGCGCGCGCATGGCGAGCTCCGAGAGACCTCGGTGGACACCTGCGCGCACCTGGTCGGGAGCGATGAGACCGACGCCCTTGGGGAGCCCGGACAGGCCGTAGGCGTCGCTCTCGTACGGCCAGCGCTGGGTGAGCGCCGCGTACAGCAGGGCGCCGATCGCCTCCGTGTCCGTGCGCTGCGGGGTTTCCGAACTGATGCCGCGCAGCGCGGCGTTGACGGCCAGACCCCGGATGCGCCACTGGCCGGACGAGGTGCGCAGCACCGCGTTCGGGTTCAGGCGCAGATGGGCGAGGCCCTCGCGGTGGGCGGCGGCCATCGCCGAGGCGATCTGACTGACCATCTGGTAGGCGTCGTGCGCCTCCAGCGGGCCGGGCGCCAGAAGCGCCGTCAGTTCCGTGGCGTCGGGCAGCCATTCGTGCACGACGTAGACGAGGTCGTTCTCCTCCACGGCGTCCAGGACCTGGACGAAACGCGGATCACCCAGCAGCGCCGAGGAACGGGCCGCGGCCAGCACAGAGCGGGCCCTGGCATGGTCCGCGGGCAGGATGTGCACACCGACGGCGCGGCGAAGTTTCTCGTCCACCGCGCGCCAACTGCTGAAGCCGTCCAGACGAGTGACGCACTCTTCGAGTCGATAGCGTCTGGCGAGCTTGTGTCCGCTGTGCAGTTCGGGAGGTGAGGCCTTCTCGGTTTCCTCGATCCCGCCGCTCCCCTGTGCCTCGTCGCTGTCCGTGTCCCGCTCCGGGTTCTGGGCCACCCCGTCGGCCGTGGACTGGTCCGCCTTGGCGGTCAGCGGCTCGTCGCCGCTGTTGTCTGCCACGTCGACGGCAGCCGTGCTCCGTTCCGCCACCGCCGCTCCTGCCTCCCCATTCGTTGCACGCTGTCCGACGCCGAAACCAATTGTGCCCACAGTCTGCCGCTATGCACGACACACAGCGGCGGACGATGGTTGTGCGTGTGCCCCGCCTCAGCGCCCCAAGCGCCCGCGCACCATGCCGACGAGGGAGTTGAGCTCCTCGATACGCATGCGGCGGGCGGCGACGTAGAAGACTCCGAGCAGTACGGCACCGCCCACCAGAAGCGCGGCGAACGAGCCGACGACACCCTGGCCGAGCGTATGTCCGATCCCGTAACAGGCCGCACCACTGAGCAGTGCGGCCGGCACGGAGGCGATACAGAGCCGAGCGTACGTCCGCAGCACCCGAGTGCCGTCCAGGTCGCCGTTGAGCCGCTTGCGCAGCCGGTTCCAGGCGACGCCGACACCGGTTGCGTACGCGAGGCCGTACGAGGCCGCCATGCCGACCACGGCCCAGCGGGCCGGGAGCACGAAGAAACAGACCGCCGAGGCGCCCGCGTTGACCGCGGCCACGATGACGGTGTTGTAGAAGGGCGTCCTGGTGTCCTCGTAGGCGTAGAAGGCGCGCAGGACGACGTACTGCACCGAGTACGGGATCAGGCCGAGGGCGAAGGCCATCAGCATGAAGCCCATGTTCGTGGCTGAACTGGTGCCAGAGGAACCGAAGATCAGGGTGCACATCGGGATACCCAGGGCGAGGAGCCCGAAGGCGATGGGCACGATGGCGACGGCGGTCGTGCGCAGGCCCTGGGAGATGTCGTCGCGGACGGCTCCGCTGTCGCCCTCGGCGGCCGAGCGCGAGATCCGCGGCAGCAGGGCGGCCATCAGGGAGACGGTGATGATGGCCTGCGGCAGACCCCAGATCAGCTGGGCGTTGGCGTAGGCGGCAAAACCGGTGCCCAAGACGCCGGAATCCTTGCCGGAGGCGGTGGACAACTGCGTGACGACCATGGCGCCCGCTTGGTTGGCGAGGACGAAGAGGACTGTCCACTTGGCGAGCATCGCGGCTTTGCCGAGGCCGTGGCCCTTCCAGTCGAAACGCAGGCGCAGCCGGAATCCCGTCTCCCGCAGATACGGGATCATCGCCAGAGCCTGCACGACGAGCCCGAGGAGAACTCCGATTCCCAGGAGCCGTTGGCCTTCCGCCGGAATGTTCCCGGCGGTCATGCCGGAGCTGCCGGCGGTGCCGTAGACCCAGATGAACATGCCCAGCGTCACGATGATGACGATGTTGTTCAGGACCGGGGTCCACATCATCGCGCCGAACCTGCCGCGGGCGTTGAGGATCTGGCCCATCACCACGTGGATGCCCATGAAGAAGATCGAGGGCAGGAAGTAGCGGGTGAAGGTGACGGCGACCTCGTTCGCGGCAGGGTCGTTGGCGACCGATGCCGAGAGCATGCGCACCAGGAGCGGTGCCGCGAACATCGCGAGTGCGGTGAGGCCACCGAGGGCCACCACGACGAGGGTCAGCAGGCGGTTGGCGTAGGCCTCGCCGCCGTCCTCGTCGTCTTTCATCGCGCGCACCAACTGGGGCACGAAGACCGAGTTGAGGCCACCGCCGACAGTCAGGATGTAGATCATGGTCGGCAACTGGTAGGCGACCTGGAAGGAGTCGCCGAGCAGGCCCAGGCCCAATGCAGAGACGATCAGCGCGGAGCGGACGAAGCCCGTCAGGCGGGAGACCATCGTGCCCGCGGCCATCACGGCACTCGACTTCAACAGCCCCGTGGCCCGACCGCCCTTCGCGGCCGCAGCCGCCGGTGCCGGTGCCGGCGCCGTAGGAGTGAGCTGCATCGTGGCGTCGTACATCGGTGCCGGGGACGGCGCGACGGGGGCCTGGCACGAG
>NZ_JAWOAI010000139.1:0-20572 GCF_033194735.1 Streptomyces sp. W16 | reverse complement strand
GGCGGGTCCGATGGAGTCGACGTTCCATGACTGGGCTGGTGCGGGCTGGGTGAACTGGCTGTTCATGCTTGGTCTGTTCGGTGTGGGCATCGCGTTGGTTTCCGGTGTGGCGCTGCGGCTGGCCGCTTTGGCGGGTACGGCGATGATGGCGCTGATGTGGATCGCGGAGTGGCCGCCGGCCAGGCACCTCTCCGACGGGTCGCTGAGCATGTCGTCGAACCCGTTCGCCGACTATCACCTGATCTACGCCGTGGTCCTGGTCTCCGTTGCGGTGGCGGGTGCGGGTGCCACGTGGGGTCTCGGCAAGCTCTGGGCCACGCTGCCCGTCGTCCGCGACCACAACTGGCTGAAGTAGACAGCCGGATGCCCGTCGCGACCGGGGTGCCACCGTCAACTGGCGGTGGCACCCCGGTCGTTCGTGTGCTGTCGCATACCGTCACCGTCGGCCTGGACGGTTCGCCCGAAAGCCCTGCCGCTGCCGACCGGGCGTCACAGCTGCTGGTGCCTGGGGCGCTGGGGCGAGCGTCCCGTTGTCCTCGACGAGTAGTTCCGAAGTCCGGTCGGGTCAGCCAAGAGCAGGGGGCATGAGGTCAAGGATCAGCAGGTTCCCCCAGTCGTTGGTGAAGGTGGCGCGCATGTCCTCGTAGTGCACACTGACGAACGGGTTGGAATGAAACATGACGGCGACCCACCGCAACGAGGAGTCGGCGTTGAGACGGGCGAGATAGCCGATGTTGCCCATTCCGCCGCCTCCGCCGGACATCCATCCTGATCCATCCGGCAACGGGCCCTCGAAAAAGGTAGCCACCTCATCCGTGTTGTGCTCCTCAAGGGCTTGGGCCACATCAAACGGCCTTCCGATACGAAAGGGAATCGGCTGCCCAGCATCCGGGTGGTACGCCCCCGGGCCGTCGACATGCAACTCCAAGCCAGTGTCGTCCGGCCGGTACAGCCCGTCGTAAAGCGGCATCTCCCCGGCCCTCCAGAGTCCTTCGACCGTTCCCATAGCTCACCCCACCGTCAATTGCCAAAGTTCCGAAGTCTGGCTGCACGCAAGAGCGGAGGGCGACGACCGCCCCTGCTCAGCGACTCCGAACCTGTCTGTCTCGCGGTCGCCCAGGCCTTGCTCGGCTACCACTCCGAAGCCCGCTGGCTGCGCTATGCGCGCAAGAACCTGTGCGACATGTTCCCCTACCTGCCCCAACGACCGGGCTACAGCAAGCGGTTGAAGTCGGCACCGCCACTGCTCAAGCGCGTGATCCGCGAACTCGCCATGGACAGTGACTTCTGGACCGACTCGGTGTGGATCGCCGACTCGACCGCGATGCCCTGTGGCATGTCGCGCTCGACTGTCCAACGATCCGACCTGGCGGGTCCTCGCAATGGCCGCCGGCATTTGGCATAACAACCTGATCGGAGCACCGGTCATCCGCTCGCTGATCGCCTACGACCACTAATCAATTCGGATCTACTCGTCTCGTCCTCGTCCTCGTGCCCGTCGGAGCCGGCGTCGCGGATGGACGGGTCCCGGACAGCTCCGGGATCATCTCCGAGGCCGTGGTCGGCCAGGCAGGTGCGCAGCTGGCGGACGCCTCATGCGACGCCTCGCTGCTCGTCATCGGCCACAAGCACCGGGACGGCCCCCCTCGGCGAGCTCGTCGGCCCGGTGACCCATGCGGGCGGGCATCGGAGGTCAGGTGTCAGGCCTTGGCCGGCTGGTCGACGGGGACGAGCAGGAGCCCGGTGACCAGGTCCGGGTGGATGCGGACCGCGTAGTCCATCGGCTGCCGCACCCAGGGGCGCAACAGCGCCTGATACCGGGCCAGTTCGAGGGTGTCGGTGACCAGGTGGGCGTATCCCGTGACCACCACGCTCCAGCCGAGGTGCGTGTCGGGGTCGATGGCGTCGGCTTCGTAGGCCACGACGACTCCCGGACCGTCGGCCTGGAGAGTGCGCGAGGTCAGGGCCGCGCCCTCGTGCGTGCGGATGACGATGTTCCCGTCGTCCAGGATGTGGTTCACCGGGCGGATGGTCGGCAGCGCCTGCCGGGTGAAGGCGATCCTCCCCATCGGCACGCTGCCCAGCAGCCGCAGTGCCTCCGTCTCGTCGATCTCGACGGTCCGGCGCGGCGGCTCCGCGCCGACCGACTGCTCTGGGGCCGGGGCCTCGGGAGGCCTCGCGACAGGTTCTTCGCTCACGGCTCGATGTCTCCGGCCTGCGGCCCACCGGTGCACCGGGGTGGCGGTCGATGGGCGGGGCGTCTGGGGTTGATCAGGCCATTCGAGCCGCTCCGGTGCCGTTCGGGCTAGGGCCGTTCGGCCCTGGGACGTATCCGATCAGCCCTTTGCCCCGGAGTCTGCCGTGCGGGTGGCGGGCCGTCGTCGACGCGGTGGGTCAGACCGTTGACCATTCCGGCGACTCCCATCAGCCGCCACACCGCCCTGATCGCCTTCGGGACGTCGCTACGGCATTCCACCGGCCCGGTCGGAGTGACCAGACCGTCGTGGACGAGCACGGTGACGCTGTCGCGAGCCAGACCGAGAACGCTGACCAGGACGTCGTGAGGTGACCGCCCGGAGGGGAGGACGGCTGATCAAGTTCTCGGTCCGGGGACGGTTCTCCCGTAGGCGTGATCTCATATGCTCAGCGGCTTGGGGCGGCTACCGTGGCACATGACCGGAGCGGTCGGCCGGTGGTGTGTTTAGGGGATCTGGAGGATCACCGGTGGGAAGCCCTGAGGAGTCCCGGGTGGCCCGGGTACGGCTGCCGCAGCTGAAGATGGACGAGCTGCTGGAGGAGCTGCAGGCCCGTCTGGACACGGCTCGGGGTACGCGCGACCGCGTGCACAGCCTGCTGGAGGCGGTCCTCTCGGTAGGCCGGGAGCTGGACCTTGAACAGGCACTGCACAGCATCGTGGAGGCGGCGGCGGTCCTGGTCGACGCCGAGTACGCCGCGCTCGGCGTGATCACCCCGGACGGGAAGGCACTGTCGGCCTTCCACACGGTCGGTGTCACCGAGGAGCAGATCGCCGAGATCGGCCCCTATCCAGAGGGCCACGGCATTCTGGGCGAGCTGATCCGGCACCCCGAGCCGCTGCGGCTGGCGAAGATCTCCCAGCATTCCGCGTCGTACGGCTTCCCGGCCCACCACCCGCCGATGAACAGCTTCCTCGGTGTCCCGATCCGCGTACGCGACCAGATCTTCGGCAATCTGTATCTGACCGAGAAGCGCGGCGGTGCGCAGTTCGACGAGGACGACGAGTCGGTGCTGTCGACGCTGGCCGTCGCGGCAGGTGTCGCGATCGACAACGCCCGCCTCTACGAGGAGTCGCGGCTGCGTGAGCGCTGGCTGCAGGCCAACGCCGAGGTCACCCACGGGCTGATGTCCAGTGGCGCGCGTACCGACGTCCTCGCTCTGATCGCCGAGCGGGCCGGCGAGATCACGGGCTCGGCCCTCGCGGCGGTGGCGCTGCCGATGGAGGGCACCGGTTCACTCCTCGTGGAGATCGCCGTCGGGATGGACGCGGAGGCGCACCAGGGGCTCATCCTGTCCATGGACCGCAGCCTGATGGGGCTGGCCTTCTCCCGAGCCACCCCCGTCACCAGCGCGGACGTCGGCAAAGACGGTCGCATCTCGCTGGATCCACCGCGCTTCGGGGGACTCGGCCCCGCTGTGGCCGTACCCATCGGCACGGGCGAGGCGGGTGTGCGCGGCGTCGTCCTGCTGGTGCGGGAGGCCGGGCGGCAGCCCTTCTCGGCGACGGAGGCCGAGACCCTCCAGGACTTCGCCGCCCAGGCCGCCGTCGCCATGGAACTGGCCGACCACCGCCGGGACGCGCAGGAGGTCGCGGTTCTCCAGGACCGCGACCGCATCGCCCGCGACCTGCACGACCTGGCCATTCAACGGCTGTTCGCCACCGGCATGACCCTGCAGAGTGCCGGCCGTTTCATCGAGCACGAGGAGGCCGCCGAACGCGTGGTGCGGGCGGTGGACGACCTGGACGAGACGATCAAGATCATCAGGTCTACGATCTTCGGCCTGCGGGCGCGTGACGGCGGCGCCGGGACGGGGCTACGGGCTCGTGTGGTGCGGGCGGCCGGCGAGGCCGCTCCCGTGCTCGGCTTCGCACCCAGCGTCCGGATGGAGGGCCTGGTCGACACCGACGTGCCCCGGGAGACCGCCGACCATGTGATCGCCGTCCTGTCCGAGGCACTGACCAACATCGCCCGGCACGCTCAGGCCGTCCGTGCCGACGTCGCCCTGGTGACCGACGGCCGCGAAGTCCGTCTGTCGGTCACCGACAACGGGGTGGGCATCCCGGCCGAGGGTCGACGAAGCGGGCTGCGGAACATGGAGGAGCGGGCCCAGCAACTGGGCGGAGAGCTGGAGTGGACCACTCCGCAGGGCGGCGGCACCACGCTCGTGTGGAGGGTACCGGTGACCGAGAAGTAGACGCCCGGGTAGTCGACCTTGGCGCGCGAGATCGACGAAGAACTCCAGTCCGGGGTCGATACGGCCACGATGGTGCACGTCGGCACCTTCGAGACGCGCAGGGATTTCGATGGGTGCACCGAGTTCCGTGTGATCTGTTACACCGTCGAGTACACAGGTCCGCTGGTTGCCTCAAGGGAGATCGCAGAGTCGGACTGGTTCGGCTACGGCGTGCTTCACACCTCTGGCCAACTGTCCTGATCCGTTCGGTCGATGCTCCGACCGCCCACGGCGCTAGGAGGTACGACTCCCGGCCAGTGAAGGCGAGTTGATGGCTTCCACTGACTCCTGGGACCGGTCCGAGACCGGCACGGTCACCACTGGGACCGTCGCGTGCCGTAGGCACTCACGGCCCACCGGGCCGACCGAGGGCAGTCCGAAGTTCCCGTGCGCCTTGCGCCCCAGAGCCAACAGCATTGCGCCGCGCGCCTGTTGGAGCAGTACGCGTGCGGGCGGTCCCTCCACCACGATGCGAAGAACGGCATCACCGGTCCGGGGCCCCAGGGCCTCGCGCACGGTGACGGCGAGGACCTCGGCTGCCTGTTCGCGCTCCTGAGTGACCGTCGGGCCGGCGGGCGCCGGAGCGTAGGGCGCGTGTCCGTTCGAGGCCGGTTCCCAGGCGTGCACGGCGACGAGATCCGTGTGCAGGACCGTTGCCTGCTCGGCCGCCCAGCGCAGGGCCGCCATTGACGGCTCGGAGCCGTCGACGCCCACCACGATGCTGGTGCCTTCGGTGTGTTCGGTCATGGCAGCCTCCCTGGTCGGTCTCCTGTCACCACGGTGGCCCGTTCACGGCGGCCGTCGCATGGGCCGACGGGGCCGTGTCCGGGCCCAACGGGCCCTTCCTGTCCGGGCCTTGAAGGTCGGGCCCGGACGGGTGCCGGGCTCAGGACGCGGCTCCGGATTCGTCACCTCCCTGGTTGAGCCGGAACGACAGGTAGATGTCGGTGACGAGTGCTGCGCACGCGACCACGCGCGGCACCCGCCGGCCCGCCCGACGCCCCGGGGCGACTTGAGCTCGTGAACTGGCTGTCAACAGCAGGGAATTGGGGCCGGGTGGTCCTGAGTGAGGCCCGGCGGCCCCTCCCACCCCAGCGGTCGAGGAACGACGCTGGCATCGAGCGGAACACACCGAGTTTGGCCACCGACGCGGGTCTGCTCGTCATCGGCCTCCGCAACGCCGAGCGACCTCTCGGCCGCCGTGCCGGCCCCGTGACCCACACCGCCCACCGCCGTCCAACACGACGACTGCCCGGTCGCCGTGGTCCCGCAGGTCTGAGGAGCGATCACCGTGATGATGTATTGGAACCACCACGACATGAGCGGATGGGACTGGTTCGCCATGTCGACGGGCTCGGTCCTGTTGTGGGCCCTGCTTCTGACCGTCGCCATCCTGTTCATCCGCAACCTGAGCCACACGTCTCAACGTCCCGACATCCTCGCCGCGCCCTCGCCCGAGCAGGTGCTCGCCGACCGGTTCGCCCGCGGGGAGATCGACGAGGAGGACTACCGCAACCGCCTGGCCGTCCTGCGTACGGACGGTTCCAGGCTCACCGAACACTGAGGTCCGGGGTGGGACGACGACCGACGGGAGAGACCCGTCAGTCGCCCCGCCCCCCCGTGTGTCTTTCAGCGCCGGTGTGCCCCGGCGGCGGAGGCGCGGGTTGTCCGCCGGGCCTGATCGCCCGGGGCTCGTCGGGCCAACGGGTCCGTAGGCGGGACCGGTTGGTGTGGTGATGGGGTCCGTCCGGCCCCTGTGGGAGTGCCGGGGGCCGCACGAGTCTGGATGGAGTGCAGTGGAGCGCCTCTTCCGTCCAGGGAGGGTGCCCGGAGAGGGGTGGACTGTGATGAGTGGACCGGTGGTCGTGGGAGTGGATGGTTCGCGGTCGGGTCTGGCGGTGGTGGAAGTCGCCGCACAGCAGGCCGAGCGGCTCGGGGTCGGCCTGGAACTGATGCAGGTCATCGGCTGGCCGTCCGGAGGTGCACCGGCCGCCATTCCCTCGTGGGACGCGGACCGGACCGGTGCACGTGCCGCAACGAGCGGGGCACTGGCCGAGGCCGAGCGACGTGCGCACAGCGCGGCACCGGGCGTGCGGATCTCGCGCGAAGTCCTCGTCGGTGAACCCGGGAACGTGCTGGCGGCGGAGTCGCACCGCGCGTCCCTGACCGTCGTCGGAAGCAACGGCACACCAGGGCACGGCACCCCGCGCGACGACTCGCTCGGCAGGCGCCTGTCCGCACGCGCGTCCGGTCCGCTGCTGGTGGTGCGCGGCAGGCCGAACCCGGCCGGCCCCGTGCTGCTCGCCGTCCACGCCACGTCGACACCCCGTGAAGCCGCCGAATTCGCCTTCGCCGAGGCCTCGTTGCGGGGAGCCGACCTGGTGGCCGTGCAGCTGCGGCACGTCGTCGCCGCACGGCCGCAGGGCGGGTCCGGTACCGCCGTGGCGGAGGACGACGAGGACCTCGCGCTCGCCGAGACCTTGTCCGAGCTGCGCAAGCGGTACCCGGACGTCACCCTGCGCTGCCGTCGGCCACAGGGCCGATCCCGCCGGGCCCTCGTCGAGGCCAGCGGTGACAGCCAGCTCCTGGTGGTAGGGGTGCGTGGCCGGTCCCGGTTCGGCGGCGGCCTGCTGGACCCGGTCGGGCGGACCGTCCTGCGTGAGGCAGACTGCCCCGTTGCCCTGGTCCGCTGCTAAGGGCCTGTGCGGCGGACGATCGGATCCAGGACCGTGGCCTCGGACGACGGTCACTTCAACGGGCGGACACACCCGGAACAGCGGTCAGTGGTGCGCCCTGCTCCCATGACCGACCTGCCGAGCGGCGCGGTGAGGCGGGCCCCTGCCTGCCGTAGCCCAGGCGGAGCACCATCTGTGCGTGCTGCCGCCGGCCGTCCGCGAGTTGCTCGCGCAGGTCGGGCCATTCCAGTGCCTGGTGGAGGAGGGATGCCTTCACGCCGTGGGCAGTGGCCACCAGCAGGACGCGTTCGAGCGCCTCCCCGGCGCGCAGCCAGTCCGTGTGGCGGTCGTGGGGCGTGGACAGTACGGCGATGGAGGGCCGCTTCTCGAAGGGGCGGGCGGCGAGCGCCGCCGGGTGCCGGTGGGCGCCGAAGTCCCGGACGGGAATCTGCTCCCGGAAGTCCTGCGGACCGATCGCCTCGGGCGGCATGCCGAGCGACTCGGCGTCAGGCGGGTGGACCCAGCGGCGGCTCTCCACGGCCCGGCCGGCGTCGGCGGTGTTGCGCCGCTCCGCCTCCCGCGTCAGCCGCAGCAGCCGGTCGGTCTGCGCGGGGCCGGGGAGGTCCAGCACGGCGCCTTCCGCGTGGGCGGCCTCGGTCAGTTCGGTCAGTACGGAAACCGGTACCGGTCGGCCGGAGAACGGGAAGCGGCTGCTGCGCCGGCGCCACAGGGCGTCGTACAACTCCGGCGTTGCCGAGAACCGCGTGGTGCCGGCGAGTCGTACCGTGGCCAGCAGATCGGGTTCGTCGGGCCGGGGGAGGCGTCGGGTCACGGGCTCCCAGCCGCAGTGGGCGACCGCGACGCGCAGGTTGAACAGCGCGCAGCCGACCGAGATGTGCAGGGCGCGTCCCGACGGGTCGGTGTGCCGCAGGCCGCGTTCCGCTACGGCGCGGATCTCCAGCGTGACCGTGTCCGGGTCGAGCCGGAAGCGCCAGGGCTGGGTGTTGTGGATCGAGGGCGCGGCGACGGATGCCGCGATGAGCGTTTCCAGGGTCGGGACGTCGAGAACCGTGCTGGACATGGGGTCTCCTCCCCGCCCCGCGCCCGAAGGGCGGCAGGGCCGTTCGCTGTTCCTGTCCAGCGTGGTGGCGTGGGGAGGGCCGGAGGGAGGGGCCGTACGGCCTCGGGTCGTGCCGGACGGCCCGGCGCGCGGCTCAGGCGCCGGAACGGTCGCCGGCCTCCGACTGTTCCAGGTGCGAGGCGAGGACCGCGGCCTGTACCCGGCGCTGGACGCCCAGCTTGGCGAGCAGCCGGGAGATGTGGTTCTTGACGGTCTTCTCCGACAGGTAGAGCCTCTTGCCGATCTCGCGGTTGGTGAGTCCCTCCCCGATCAGCGCGAGAATCTCGCGTTCGCGCGGCGACAGGCTTGCCAACTCGGGTGCCATCTCCGGGGCTTGGACGGGTTCGGCCCGCAGTGAGCGCATCAGGCGGGCCGTCGTCGCGGGGTCGAGCATCGACTGACCGGAGGCGACGGTGCGTACCGCCGAGACCAGGTCGGAGCCCTTGATCTGCTTGAGGACGTAGCCCGAGGCGCCGGCCATGATGGCGTCGAGCAGGGCGTCCTCGTCGTCGAACGAGGTGAGCATCAGAACCGCCAACTCCGGCATCTGGTCGCGGAGTTCGCGGCAGACGGTGATGCCGTCGCCGTCGGGGAGACGTACGTCCAGGACGGCGACGTGCGGGCGTACCGCCGGGGCTCGTACCAGGGCGTGCTCGACGTTCTCTGCGTCGCCGACGACCGAGATGTCCTCCTCGGCGTCCAGGAGGTCGGACAGGCCGCGTCGCACGACCTCGTGGTCGTCCAGCAGGAAGACGCGGATCGGGTCCTGTGCGGTGAAGGTGCGTGCCTCGGCCATCTCGACCCCTCGTTCCCCGGAGTATGAACGGACTGCGGGCCGTCCGTGACCTCGATCATCACGCGCCCGGCCCAGGAGCACTAGGGCCGACCGGCCCAATCGGCCCTCCTGCCGTGTCCCGACCGGCCCCCGTGCGACGGCCCAGCGGCCCCTGCCCGTGGCGGTCGCCCCGATGGGAGCCTCCTGTCGTTCTCGTCTTCCTGGTGCCCGTGAGGGGGTGTGACCGATGCGGAAGACCAAGCGCGTGAAGGTCCTGGGGTGGCGCTGGCGGCGCAACGAACTGCGCCGGCACAGCGATGCGGTCGAGGCGTGGATCGTCCTGGCCGCCTGGGCGTTCGCGACAGCCGGAGGCGCCGTCGCCGGCGTAGCGGGTGCTCAGGCCTTCGAGGCCGCGCAGGCGAGGAGCGGAGTGGAGCATCGGCCCGCCACCGCCCTGGTGCTCGGCACCGTGCCGCGCGGTGCGCGGGTCGCGGCCGACCACAGCCGTGTGAGGGCGAACGTGCGCTGGACCGACGCACAGGGCACCGTCCGTACCGCCACGGCGGACGTGAAGGCCGGAACCGCCGTCGGCAGCTCGGTACCGGTGTGGACGGACGGGCACGGCCGCCTTGTGGACGAGCCCGCGAGCCCGGCCGTGGCGACGGCACGCGTGGTGATGGCCGGAACGGGGGCTGGACTGGCCGGCGGGCTGTTCGTGCTCGCGGGCGGTCGTCTGATCCGGCTGCGGGTGGAGCGGCGGGCCACCGACCAGTGGGGCGAGGAATGGGAGCGGACCGGTGCGCGATGGGGGCGCAGGACCGGCTGAGACGCCGTTGCCCCGCCGGTCGTCGGTGACCGACGGGGCAACGGCTTACGGACTCACGGCACTTCCGTCGCGCTCGCTACTTGGAGCGGTCGACAGGCTCGTCGAGTCCGAACCCCACGTCCACGACCCCCTCGACGGCCCGCACCAGGCGCGCGGCCACGGGAACGAGGGACGTGTCCCGCACCCGGCCGCCGAGCCGTACGACACCGTCCCGGACCTCGACCCGCACATCCGACGCCGGGCCGGGGAACAGATGGGCCACCACCTTGCGCCGTACCTCCTCCGCGATCTCCTCGTCGTCCCGGAGGAACACCTTCAGCAGGTCGGCCCGGCTGACGACGCCCTCCAACCGGCCCGCGTGGTCGACGACGGGCAGCCGCTTCACCTTGGCCCGAGCCATGGTCCGCGCGGCCTGCGCGAGGGTCGCGCCCGCGCCCACGGGCAGGGCACTGACCTGCCGTTCCTGCATCGTGCGCACGATGTCCTTGAAGGCGGTCCCTCGAACGACAGTGGCGACGCTACGGGTCATCACGTCGCTCACGATGTGCGGTGAACCACGCATGATCCCTCCTCGCTCGCTACGGTCCGCCGCGCGGTCACCGCATGCCGCCGCTGCCGTACGGGGCGTACAGGTCCAGCAGTCGGGTGCGGGCCGAGCGGAGCCGGTGGGCCACGATGTCGCCCACCCACTGGAAGACGTGCACGCCGAACGCGGGATCGTCCTTGCACAGCGTGCGTACGGTCGTGGCGTCGAACTCCCAGGCCCGCACCGGAGTCGTGGCCTCGGCGCCAAGGTGCCAGGTGTGAGGGCCGAACAGCCAGGACCAGCCGACGAGTTCGTTGTGTCCCAGCGATTCGATGACGGCGGCCTGACGGCCGGGCACGTGCATGTCGAGGGCGATCGTCCCGGTGCGGATGATCCAGAACCGGTCGGCGCGGGCGCCCTCCTCGAAGAGCCGGGCACCCTGCGGGATCGACACCTCCCGGGCGAGCTTCATCAGCTGTTCGCGGTACTCCGGGGGCAGCGCCCGCGGCATGCTCATGGTCGGGGAAGCGTTCATGGCCTACCTCCGGAAAGCGTGTGGATCTACCACCTCCAGCGTCCGCCCGCGTGTCGTGACGGACCATGGGCCACCCGGCCCGCGCACCGGGCCGACCGGTACCGCAGGGCACACGAAGCGACTGTTTGGCGAGTGCGGAACAGGCCGCTGGCGGAACACGCCGGAGGCGAAGTTTGTCGCCTCCTAGTCCGGTACGGAACTTCCGCCCGAGGTGAAGAAGCTGATCGACGGCTCATGATGCCGAGTACGTCGTCCGCCGGCGGGCTGTCCCCGTACCCGCCCGGGAGCGTCCGACTCCGGCGGGCCAACAGGCCCTGGAAAAGGGGCCGTTCAGCCCGGCGCCGACGGACCAACGGCATCAGGTGGCCGACGGCCTGGCGCACAAGAGTGAGAGGTGAAACGAACGACCTGACACCTCGAAAGGACCACGATCATGGCCGTGCACGAGCACCCGCACCGCAGCTCCGGCTTCCACCTGCCCACGTTCCGCAGGAACGGCTCGGCGTCGGACGGCGCCGTGACGGCAGCTGCCACGGCGACCACTGCGGCGCGTGCCTATGCCTTCGCGTCTCTGCGTCTGCTGACCGGGTTCGTTTTCTTGTGGGCGTTCTTGGACAAGACGTTCGGGTTCGGTTATGCGACTGCGTCCGGTAAGGGTTGGATCGATGGTGGTTCGCCGACGAAGGGTTTTCTGAGTTCGGTGGCGGCGGGTCCGATGGAGTCGACGTTCCATGACTGGGCTGGTGCGGGCTGGGTGAACTGGCTGTTCATGCTTGGTCTGTTCGGTGTGGGCATCGCGTTGGTTTCCGGTGTGGCGCTGCGGCTGGCCGCTGTGGCGGGTACGGCGATGATGGCGCTGATGTGGATCGCGGAGTGGCCGCCGGCCAGGCACCTCTCCGACGGGTCGCTGAGCATGTCGTCGAACCCGTTCGCCGACTATCACCTGATCTACGCCGTGGTCCTGGTCTCCGTTGCGGTGGCGGGTGCGGGTGCCACGTGGGGTCTCGGCAAGCTCTGGGCCACGCTGCCCGTCGTCCGCGACCACAACTGGCTGCGCTGACCGCAGGAGAGACGGTGGGCCCCCTCGCTGGGGCCCACCCTCCGGCTGCCCATTGGGCCGATCGGCCCCGGTCGGGGACCTGCGGCCCCTGCTGCGGGAACCCCTACGCCACGAAGCTGGAACCACATCCCGTTGAGGAGGAAGAGCCATGGTCCGCACGGTTGTCGCAGGTCTCGACGGTTCACCCGAAAGCCGAGCCGCCGCGGAATGGGCGGCCCGCGAGGCGGAACTGCGCGGTCTGCCGCTGAAGATCGTCCATGTCTGGGAGCCCGTGCCGGACCCGTTGGCCCAGGCGCCGCTGCTGGGCGCGGAGACGCAGCAGCACTGGAGCGAGCGTATTCCGCGTGAGGCGGGCGAGGGCCTGCGCCACCCTGGCGTGGACGTGACCGTGCAGCAGGTGACCGGCACGCCCTCGGACACGCTGGTGGATGCCGCGAAGGACGCCGAACTGCTGGTACTCGGCTCGCGTGGACTGAGCGGTGTCGGCGGATTCCTCGTCGGTTCCGTCGGGCTCTCCGTCGTCGCGCGTTCCGAGCGGCCCGTGGTCCTGGTCCGGGCCGACGAGCAGGCCGCCGACGAGGATGAGACGAGCCCCGCGCCTGCCACCTCGTACCGGCCAGTGGTCCTCGGCATCGACGCCGGCGCGCCGGCCGACGCGGTGATCGAGTTCGCGTTCGCCGAGGCCGCCCGGCGCGGCACCGCCCTGCGCGTCGTCTACGGCTGGAACCTCCCGCCGTACTACGCCTACGGCCTCGCGCTGGACGCGGGCCTCGACGAGGAACTCTCCCGCGAGGAGACCGACTCCCTCACCGAGGCTCTGCGCCCGTGGCGCCAGAAGCACCCCGAGACCGAGGTCGTCCTGGAGCCGCGCGTCGGCAGCGCGGCCGATCATCTGGTGGACGCCTCCCGCGAGGCCTCGCTCGTCGTCATCGGCCGCCGGATCCGCCGTAGCGCGCTCGGTGCCCACATCGGCCCCGTCGCGCACGGCGTCCTGCACCACTCCACCGCCCCCGTGGCCGTCGTCGCACACGACTGACCCACCCCCGTCCCCCTGAGGAGCAGTAGTCATGAAGGCAGCCGTTGTACGAGCGTTCGGCGAGCCCCTCGTCATAGAGGACCGACCCGATCCCGAGCCCGGCCCCGGCCAGGTACGCGTCCGTGTCGAGGCGTCCGGGCTGTGCCACACCGACATCCACGCCGCCCACGGCGACTGGCCCGTCAAGCCGAACCCGCCGTTCGTGCCCGGCCACGAGGGCGTCGGCCTCGTCGAGAAGCTCGGCGACGGCGTCACCCACCTGAGCATCGGGCAGCGGGTCGCCGTGCCGTGGCTCGGCAAGGCGTGCGGGCGGTGCGAGCACTGCCTGTCCGGCTGGGAGACGCTGTGCGAGCAGCAGATCAACACCGGCTACGGCTGCGACGGCGGCTACGCCGAGAAGATGCTGGCCTGGGCCGACTTCGCCCAGCCGGTGCCCGACGGCGTCAGCGCGATCGAGGCCGCCCCGCTGACCTGCGCGGGCGTCACGACGTACAAGGCCCTCAAGGTCGCCGGCGTCCGGCCCGCCCAGCTCGTCGCCATCTCCGGTGTCGGCGGGCTCGGTCACCTGGCCGTGCAGTACGCGAAGATCGCCGGGGCCACGGTCGCCGCGATCGATGTCACCGACGAGAAGCTCGAACTGGCCGCGGAACTCGGCGCGGACCTCGTGATCGACGCCCGCAAGGACGACGTCGGCCAGGTCCTCAAGCGGCACGGCGGTGCCCACGCCGCGATCGCCCTCGCCGTGAACGAGGCCGCGTTCGCCGCCGTCAACTCCGGCCTGCGGCGCGGCGGCAAGCTCGTCATGGTCGCCCTGCCCGCGCACGGCACCATCCAGGTCCCGATCTTCGACACCGTCCTGGGCGGCACCTCGGTGATCGGTTCGATCGTCGGCACCCGCCAGGACCTCGACGAGGTCTTCCGGCTGCACGCGGCGGGCCGTACGAAGGTCATCTACGAGACCCGGCCGCTGGACACCGTCAACGAGTCCATCGCCGAGGTGCTGCGCGGCGAGATCAAGGCCCGGATCGTCTTCGACCTCGCGGCGGGGCGGTGACCAAGATGACACTCCCCATGGTCGTGGGTGTGGACGGCTCGGAGCCGAGTCTGCGCGCCGTCGACTGGGCGGCCGACGAGGCCGCGTTGCGCGGAGTCCCGCTGCGGGTGGTGTACGCCTCGCTGTGGGAGCGCTACGAGGGCACCTCGATCGCCGAGGACCTCGCCGAGCCCGACGAGCAGGTGATGGCCGAGGACATCGTCGACGCCGCCGCACGCCGGGCACGTCGCCGCCGACCGGAACTCGACGTGAGTGTCGAGGTGTTGGCGGAGGAGCCCGAGTACGCGCTGGTCCGGGAGAGCCGCGGCGCCTCGGTGCTGGTGACGGGTACCCGCGGCCGGAGCGGTCTCGCCGAGGCGCTGCTGGGTTCCGTGAGTCTGATCGTGGCAGGGCACGCGCAGTGCCCGATGGTCGTCGTACGCGGCAACCACGACAACCAGGCCCGGACCGGCACACACGGCCGCATCGTCGTGGGCGTCGGAGAGAAGCCGGCGGGCTCGGCGGCCGTGAGCTTCGCCTTCGACGAGGCGCGACGGCGTGGGGTGCAGTTGGAGGCCGTACGGGCCTGGCGCTGGCCCGCGCACGAGACGACCGACCATCCGCTGATGGCCGGCGAACCCGCCCGACTGCACGAGCAGCAGGCGGTGGAGGCTTTGCACGCGGCGCTCCAGGACGCTCCCGCCGATGTCGAATCACGCCACCGTACGGTCGAGGGCCACACCCGATCCGTCCTCGTGGACGCCTCGCGGGACGCCGACCTCCTGGTCGTCGGGGCCAAACGCCGCCCCGGGCACTACGGGCTCCAACTGGGCCGGGTGGCACACGGAGTGCTGCACCACTCGGCCTGCCCGGTCGCCATCGTGCCCGAGCGGGCGTGACCCGTCGACTCGTCCGAACCACGGCAGGCACCGCTCCCACCCACGGTCCGGGCAGCGTTCCCGGCCCGCCGGTTTCACCGTCCCCCGATCCACGCCGCTGACTTCCGGAGCTCCTGATGTCCAAGGCCGAACACCTTGACCCGACCGCACCCTCCGACCTCTCCGACGACGAACTGCGCACCCTGGACGCCCACTGGCGGGCCGCCAACTACCTTGCCGCGGGCCAGATCTACCTGATGGCGAACGCGCTGCTCACCGAGCCCCTCCGGCCCGAGCACATCAAGCCGAGGCTGCTCGGCCACTGGGGTACCTCGCCCGGGCTCAACCTCGTCCACACCCACCTCAACCGGGTGATCAAGGCACGTGATCTGGACGCGCTGTGCGTGTGGGGCCCCGGACACGGCGGCCCCTCCGTGCTCGCCAACTCCTGGCTGGAAGGCAGCTACAGCGAGACCTACCCGGACATCTCGCGCGACGGAGCGGGTATGGAGAGGCTCTTCAAGCAGTTCTCCTTCCCCGGCGGTGTGCCGAGCCATGTGGCGCCCGAGACACCCGGTTCGATCCACGAGGGCGGTGAACTCGGCTACTCACTCGCCCACGCCTACGGCGCCGCCTTCGACAACCCGGACCTCCTCGTCGCCTGTGTGATCGGCGACGGCGAGGCGGAGACCGGCCCGCTCGCCGCCGCCTGGCACTCCAACAAGTTCCTCGACCCCGTCCACGACGGCGCCGTCCTGCCGATCCTGCACCTCAACGGCTACAAGATCGCCAACCCGACCGTGCTGTCCCGCCTCCCCGAGTCCGAACTCGACGAACTGCTGCGCGGCTACGGCCACGAGCCGATCCACGTGACCGGCGACGACCCGCTCAAGGTGCACCGTGCGATGGCCGCGGCGTTCGACGACGCAATGGACCGCATCGCCGCGATGCAGCAGTCCGCCCGCGAGGACGGCGTCACCGAGCGCGTTCACTGGCCCATGATCGTGCTGCGCACGCCCAAGGGCTGGACCGGGCCCGCCGAGGTCGACGGTGTCCCCGTCGAGGGCACCTGGCGCGCCCACCAGGTCCCGCTGTCCGAGGTGCGCGAAAACCCGGAGCACCTACGGCAGTTGGAGGCATGGCTGCGCTCCTACCACCCGGAGCAGCTGTTCGGCGCCGAGGGCCGGCCCGTCGCGGACGTCCTCGCCTGCGTGCCCGAGGGCACCAAGCGCCTCGGCTCCAGCCCGTACGCCAACGGCGGTCTCCTCGTACGGGATCTGCCGATCCCGCCCCTCGACCAGTTCGCGGTCCCCGTCGACAAGCCTGGCACGACCCTGCACGAGCCCACTCGCATCCTCGGCGACCTGCTGGAAAAGGTCATGCACGACACTGCGGCGAGCCGCGACTTCCGTGTCGTCGGTCCGGACGAGACCGCATCCAACCGCCTCCAGGCCGTCTTCAACGCCAGCGGCAAGGCCTGGCAGGCCGGATTCCTGCCGGTCGACGAACACCTCGACCGGCACGGCCGCGTGATGGAGATCCTGTCCGAACACACCTGCCAGGGCTGGCTGGAGGGTTATCTCCTCACCGGCCGGCACGGACTGTTCTCCTGCTACGAGGCGTTCGTGCACATCGTCGACTCGATGGTCAACCAGCACATCAAGTGGCTCAAGATGTCACGGGAGTTGGCGTGGCGGGCGCCCATCGCCTCCCTCAACTACCTTCTGACGTCGCATGTTTGGCGCCAGGACCACAACGGCTTCTCCCACCAGGACCCCGGCTTCGTCGACCACGTCCTCAACAAGAGCCCCGAGGTCGTCCGGGTCTACCTCCCGCCGGACGCCAACACCCTTCTCTCCGTGGCGGATCACGTCCTGCGCAGCCGCGACTACGTCAACGTGGTCGTTGCCGGCAAGCAGCCCTGCTTCGACTGGCTCTCCATGGACCAGGCCCGCGCCCACTGCGCGCGCGGCGCCGGGATCTGGGAGTGGGCGGGCACCGAGAACGGCGGCGAACCGGACGTCGTCCTCGCCTGCGCCGGTGACGTCCCCACCCTGGAGGTGCTGGCCGCCGCCCAGTTGCTGCGCCGACACCTGCCGGGGCTCGCCGTCCGGGTGGTGAACGTGGTCGACATGACGAGGCTCATGCCCCGTGACGAACACCCGCACGGAATGAGCGACTTCGAGTACGACGGCCTGTTCACCACCGACAAGCCGGTCATCTTCGCCTACCACGGCTACCCGTGGCTCATCCACCGACTCGCCTACCGCCGCACCGGCCACGCCAACCTGCACGTACGCGGCTACAAGGAGTCCGGCACCACGACCACACCCTTCGACATGGTCGTCCGCAACGACCTCGACCGCTACCGCCTCGTCATGGACGTCATCGACCGCGTCCCCGGCCTCGCCGTGCGCGCCGCCGCCGTACGCCAGCAGATGGCCGACGCCCGCACCCGGCACCACGCCTGGATCCGCGAACATGGCACCGACCTGCCGGAAGTCGCCGACTGGACCTGGAACGCCTGAAATCCCCTTCTCCGCAAAGGAGTTCACCGCCATGACCGTACGCGTCGGTATCAACGGCTTCGGCCGGATAGGCCGCACCTATCTGCGCGCGGCACTCGACCGCGCCGAGGCGGGCACCCAGGACGTCGAGGTGGTCGCGATCAACGACATCACCTCACCCGCCACCCTCGCCCATCTCCTGGAGTACGACTCCACGTTCGGGCGCATCGGACGCGAGGTCGGCCACGACGACAACTCGATCACCGTCGACGGCAGGCGCATCGCCGTCAGCGCCGAACGCGACCCGGCCGCCCTGCACTGGTCCGACTACGGCGCGAGCATCGTTGTCGAGTCCACCGGCAGGTTCCGTGACCGCGACTCGGCCGCCCTGCATCTGAAGGCGGGCGCCCACACCGTGCTGTTGTCCGCGCCGGGCAAGAACGCGGACGCCACCATCGTGATGGGCGTCAACGACTCGACGTACGACCGTCGGCAGGACCGGATCGTCTCGGCCGCCTCCTGCACCACCAACTGCGTCGCGCCGATGGTCAAGGTGCTGAACGACGCCTTCGGCATCGAGCGCGGCATGATGACCACCATCCACGGCTACACCAACGACCAGTCCCTGCTGGACAGTCCGCACAAGGACCTGCGCCGGGCCCGCTCGGCAGCCCTGAGCATCATCCCGACCAGCACCGGAGCGGCGCGTGCCGTCGGCCTGGTGCTGCCGGAGCTGGCGGGTGCCCTGGACGGCATCGCGGTGCGTGTGCCCGTCGAGGACGGCTCGCTCACAGATCTCGCGGTGGTGCTGCGCCGCGAGGTGACGTCCGAAGAGATCAACGCGGTCTTCGACGAGGCCGCCGAGGGCCCGCTCAACGGCGTCCTCCGTGTGTCGAAGGCCCCGATCGTCTCCCGTGACGTCATCGGCGACCCCTCGTCGTGCGTGTTCGACCCGGCCCTGACCCAGGCGCACGGCACCCTGGCCAAGGTCTTCGGCTGGTACGACAACGAGTGGGGCTACACCAACCGCCTCCTCGACCTGACGGCGCTGGTCGCCGACGACTGAGCTCGATCGAGAGAGGCCCCGTGCGGTGGGCCCGTGGGGCGGATTACTGAGGGCCGATCGGCCCCATGGTCCGCCCCCGGGCAGCCCATGGGGCCTCTCTCCGTTCCGCGGGACGCTCGAAGTGTCGAAGAACCTTGGAGGAGACCCGTGATGACGGACGCCGCGCTCAGCCGACCCACCGTCCATGCCCTGCTCGCGGACGGCACCACCGTGTGCATCCGTCCCGTCGAGGTCGCCGACCACGACCAACTGCAGGGACTCTACGAGGAGATGTCCCCGGAGAACCTGCGGCTGCGGTTCTTCGGAGTGAGCCGCCGGTCCGCCGAGACGGCGGCCGACCGCGCCTGCCGGCCGCACCCCGGATACCGGGCCCTGCTGGCCGAGACCAAGGGGCAGGTGATCGGGCTCGCCGAGTACGACACCGGCGGCACCGGCACAGCGGCCGACATCTCCATCGCGGTCGCCGACGGACTGCACCACCGCGGCGTCGGCACCCTCCTCGTCGAGCACCTGGTCTCCGCCGCCCGCGCCGAGGGCATCACCACGTTCACGGCCGACGCGCTCAGCGAGAACCACGAGATCCTGCGGCTCTTCGCCGACCTCGGCCTGCGCACCGCCCGCCGCTTCGAGGGCCCCGAGATGCGCTGCACCATCGAACTCGCCGAGGACGAGGACTACTTGTCGGCCACCGAGGCACGTGGCCGCGCCGCCGACGTCGCCAGCCTCGTACCGCTGCTGCGCCCGGACGCGGTCGCCGTCGTCGGTGCCGGACGCAAGGCCGGCTCCGTGGGCCGGGCGATCCTGCACCACCTGAAGGCCGGCGGCTTCACCCGCCGCCTCTTCGCGGTGAACCCCGCCGCCACCTCGATCCTCGGCGTACCGAGCTACCCGTCCGTGAGCGCCCTGCCCCGGACGCCCGACCTCGTGGTCGTCGCCGTACCCGCCGCAGCCGTCCCGGCCACCGCCGAGGAGTGCGGCAAGGCCGGGGCGCGCGCCCTTCTCGTCGTCACCGCCGGCCTCGACGCGGCCCAGGCCGAGGCGCTGACGACGGCCTGCCGGACGTACGGCATGCGGCTCGTCGGTCCCAACTGCCTCGGTGTCTCCAACACCGACCCGGAACTGAACCTCGACGCCACCTTCGCCGCCGACCACCCCCGCCCCGGCACCGCGGGCATCGCCGTGCAGTCCGGCGGCGTCGGCATCGCCCTGCTCGACGGGCTGTCCCGGCTCGGCATCGGCGTCTCGACCTTCGCGTCCCTGGGCGACAAGTTCGACGTCAGCGGCAACGACATGCTGCAGTGGTGGGAGAGCGACGGCACCACCGACCTCGCCCTGCTGCACCTGGAGTCCTTCGGCAACCCGCGGGCGTTCTCCCGCACCGCGCGCCGCGTGACGCGCCGGATGCCCGTGCTGACCGTCGACGCGGGCCGCACCGACGCGGGCCGCCGCGCCGCCGCCTCCCACACCGCCGCCGCGGCCACCCGCACCATGACCCGCGGGGCGCTGTTCACCCAGGCCGGCATCACCGCGACCCGCTCCGTCGGTGAACTCCTGGAAGCAGCGGCCCTGTTGCACTCCCAGCCGCTGCCGACCGGATCCCGCGTCGCGATCGTCACCAACGCCGGGGGAGCGGGCGTCCTCGCGGCCGACGCCTGCGCCGAGGCCGGGCTCAACCTGCCGACACCCACCCCCGAACTCGTCGACGACCTGCTCGCCGTACTGCCCGAGGGCGCCGCGATCGGCAACCCCGTCGACGCCACCGCGGCCGTCTCGGAGGAGCAGCTCAAGGACTGCGTGGACCGTGTCATGCGGCACGCCGGCGTCGACGCCGTCCTCGTGGCCCTGGTCCCCACGGCGGTCGCCGAGGCGACCGGCGACGACCTCGTCCGCGCCTTGACCCGGGCAACGGGACACAGGCCCAAGCCGGTTGCCGTGATACGGCTCGAACAGGCCCTGCCCGTCGAGCTGTTGCCCACCACAGACATGCGTACCGTCCCGGCCTACGCCGAACCCCAGGCGGCGGCACGGGCGTTGGAGAGATCGG
>NZ_JAWOAI010000138.1:0-20573 GCF_033194735.1 Streptomyces sp. W16 | reverse complement strand
ACGGCCCGCAGGACGGACGCCAGCCCGGCCGCGTGCGTACGGGCGACGAACAGCACCGACGGCGGGTCCTGCGGCCCGGGCCAGTCGCGTCCGCAGTCCTGGCCGCCGTAGACCGCCGTGAGGGTGGTGACGCCGGCGCCGCCATGGGTGGCGACCCAGGAGAAACGGCGCGGGGAGGCGGGGATACTGGAGACGCGCTCGGGCGCCTCCGGTGCCCCCGCGTGCGGACCGGCCTCCACCGGCCCGCGGAGCCAGATCTCCGGCCCCTGCCGTCCACCTGTCTGCATGACCGAGCTCCTCCCTCGTGGTCCCGCCGGATCCTCGCGGCCTCCGAACGGGCGCGACGGGTCCGGGAACTCCTGGGACGAGGCTGTGACGTCGTGGTGACCTGAGAACCGGAAGGGAACGGCGAGACTCAACAGTACGCGTACGAACGGATCTTGACGCTGGGGAGCGCCGGCCGGCTCCCCGGCGCATGCGAGTGAGGGAACCGATGTCTCGACTCAGCCGCGAGAAGAAGCGGGAACAGAAGCGAGCGGCACGCTCGGCACCCGCGGCGTCACCCTTCGAGGTACGCGTCCCCGTTGACGGCCCGGGCGCGGGCGGCGCGTCGATCGGCGGCGTGCCGGTCACCGTGCCCCCGGGCGAGGAGATCCAGCAGGTGGTCCTGACCCACCTCCACCGCATCGCCACCGCCACCGGCCACCCCGTCCACGCCACGATCCACGACGACCGCATCGGTTACGTCGTCCCCCTCCAGATCGACCTGGACGGCTCCACCCACTTCACGGGGGAGCCGTGGGCGACGGGGAGCGCAGGGGTGGGGGAGGTGGCTGCGAGGGGTGAGTTCGTGGCGGCGCCCTCGGGTACGGGTGCTCCGGCGGGCTTTCCTTCGCCGCCCGAGCTTCCGCCCGCGCCCCCGGCTGCGCTTCCGGCCGGGTCGGCGCCCGCAGGGGTCGTAGCGGCGGAACGGTACCCGTCGTCGGAGTCGGAGTCGGAGTCGGAGCGGGAGTCGGGACGATCCGGGTTCGCGCGGGAGCCCGAGGACCGCCGGCCGGGCGGCGACCCGGCGACGCATCGCCTGCGGGCGGTACAGGTGCAGGCGTCGGAACCGGAGGGAGGGGCGGCGGGACAGGTGGTTCCGACGTTCCCGTTGCGAGCGGTGCCCGAGTCGGCCGGGGAGTCGGCGCCGACGTTCCCTCTGCCCGCCGTACCGGACCCCGCACGGCCCGGCACACCACTCGGCTCGGTCCAGCCCCCGACGGGACAGTTCGGCCCGCCGCCGAGCATGGACGCCCCGCTGCAGGCCATGCACGCCCTTCCGCCGGGCAGGGATGTCCCGCCGGTCGCGGACGCTCCGTTGGCTGCGGATGCTGGGCCGATTGCGGGCGTTCCGCCGGTCGTGGAGGCTCCGCTGACCGCGGGCGCTTCACTGATCACGGGTGTTCCGCCTGTCGCGGACACTCCGGCCGTCATGGACACCCCGCCCGTCATGGGCACCCGGCCGGTGATGGACACCCCGCCGGTCACAGGCGTTCGGCCGGTCGCGGGTACCTCGGTGGTCGCTCCGGGGGGCTTCCCCTCCACTCCCGAGCACGCCCCCCACCCCGCACCTATCCACGCCCCTGCACCTGGTCCCAGCTCAGCACCTGGTCCTACCTCAGCACTGGGCGCCAGCCCCGCACTGGGTGCCAGCCCGGCACCCGGCGCGGGTGCCAGCCCGGCACCCGGCGCCAGTCCCGCACCCGGCCCCAGCCACGCACCCATCCCCAGCCACGTACCCGGCCTCAACCCGGCACTCGGCCCCAGCCCCGCCCCCATCCCCACCGCCGCACCGGGCGCCAGCCACACACTCGGCCCCGCACCAACACCCAGCCCCAGCTCCGCACCCGGTCGCACCCCCGCCTCCGCCTCCGCTCCCGCTCCCGCCCCCATCCCCGACCTCCTGCTCACCGCGCCCGAACCGGATCCCAAGCCGACGCCTGCCCGTGGGTTCGACGCGGTGGCCGAAGCCGTGCTCGGGGACGATCCGGTGGTGACCGCCGGTGAAGGTGTCGCGTTTCTCGCGGAGCCGATGGCGCTGATCAACGAGGCCGTGAAGGCGGGCCGGATCGAGGAGGCGGCGGGGCTGGCGGAGCGGACCGTGGACGAGGCGGCCGGCGCGCTCGGGCCGGACCACGCCGAAGTGCTGCGGCTGCGCGAACTCACCGCCTACATCGCCTACTTGGCCGGTGACCCGGTCCGCTCCTTCCACCTCTCCCTCGACCTCGCCCGCATCCGCCACCGCGCCCACGACGCGGAGGGCGCCTACGGCAACGTCCAGAGCGCAGCCACCGCCTGGCGCGCCGTACGCGACCCCGGGCAGGGCCTGTCCCTCGGCCGCGCCCTGATCGACCTGTGGACCGAACTCGCCACCGAGGACGGCCCCGCCGTAGACGACATCGAACAACTGGAGTCCGCCCGCGCCCGCATGGGCCGCCTCACCGAACGCGTCCGTAGGGCAACCGGCTGAACCCTGTCGCCCGGGCCGCGCGGGACTCGTCCCGCTCGGGGTCGAACGCGCTCGCAGCGCAACCGGCCGAATCCCGTAGCCCGGGCCGCGCAGAGACCCGTTCTGCTCGGGGACGAACGCGCCCGCTGAACCCCGGCGCCTACGCCACGCAGAACTCGTTGCCCTCCGGGTCCGTCATCACCACCCACGCACCGGCGGGCTCCGACACCCGGCGCAGCACGCTCGCCCCCAGCCCCGCCAGCCGGTCCACCTCGGCCTCACGCTGTCCCTCGCCCGGATGCAGATCGATGTGCAGCCGGTTCTTGACGGTCTTCGCCTCCGGCACCCGCTGGAACAGCAGCCGCCGGCCGAGCTCGGTGCCGCGCTCCTTGTCGTACGGGTCGTCGGGATGCCGTACGGCGATCAGGTCCCGGAAGGCCGGGCGGCCGTGGAAGTCGACGGTCGCGGCGGCGGGCAACGCGCCCAGTTCCAGGAGCCGTTCGACGAGCGCGCTGTTGTCCTCGGCCTCGTAGTGCAGCGCGGCGGCCCAGAAGTCCGCCTGCGCGTGCGGGTCGGCGGCGTCGATGACGAGCTTCCAGTGCAGCGGGGTGGGTGCGGAGGTCTGCGTCATGTGCACTACTTATAGCGTTCGTGTGGGTGAGCGGACGGGAACTCGGGTGTTCACGCCGAGGCGGCCTCGTCGTCCTCCTCGCTGTCCTCGCTGTCCTCGCTGTCCTCGCCGTCCTCGCCGTCCTCGCCGTCCTCGCTGTGCTCCTCGGCCTTGTCCGGATTGTGGCCGTCGACTGTGGTGAGGATGTCGAGAGCGGCCCGCTGAAGTTTCGACCACTCTTCGGTGTCTCCCAGGAGAGGTGGGAAGGTCCGGTCCCGCCCCAGGTCCTCCAGAGCGCGCAGAGTGTCCTTGGCATTGTCCAACTGCCGAGTCAGCGCTTGGCGTTGGTCCTCGATCTGCTGGGCCTTTGACGGCTTGCGCAGATTGGGTGCCCCTGCGGCGGGAGCGAGGGGCGCGAGTGAGCTCGGGGCCGGAGCCGAGGGTGAGACCGGGGCCGGAGCCGAGGCCCGCATCCGCTCTTTGGCCCGGGCCTCGTCGGACGCGTAGACGACGTCCCACGTGCTCAGCGCCTTCTCCACACCGCCTTCCCGCGCGACGCGGTCCGGTGCCGAGAGGTCCACCACGACGTGCTGGTAGGGCTTGGTGCCGCCAGGCGGAAGGCCGAGCCGGGGACGGGCGCTGGTGTTGCTCGGCATCGTCGACGCCTCGAAACGCTGGGCCGCGTGCGCCAGCAGCCACAGGCCCAGCGCGTTGCCCTCCTTGGCGAGCCCGCCGATGACGACCGACACGTCGGCGCGGAACGGCACCTTGCCTGCCTGCCGTTCCGCGGAGACGGCGGAACCGACGTTACGAGTGAGGAGTTTGTCGGCGATCAGGGCGATGCCGCCTGCCACCGCGAGGGTGCAGCGGGCGTTCGGATCACCCTGGAGAGCCGGTTCGACGAGGCTCGTGAAGTCTTCCGTGGGCACGGGGACCCAGTTGTCGGACAGTACGTCGGCGCTCAGCACGCCGCCGTTGCCCCAGGCGTTGCGGGCCTGCGCGAGTGCCGAGCTCTTCTCTGCACGCCACGCCATGTCGATGACGGGGCCGAGCAGCCCTGCGTACCCCTTCGTCGACATCCGGCGGTCGTTCTTGATGTCCTTGGCGCGGTTCTTCAGCTCCTCGTGGAGTGGCGGCCTCGTCAGCGCGTGTACGAGATAGACCGCCCGCCACAGTGCCGTCCCGGGGATTGTGGGGTCCTCGAAGACCGCCGGTACCTCGCTTTCCGCCAGTCGTCCTGTGGCCAGCGCGTGCACGCCCTGGAGCTGTTGCTCGAGGCCCCACTCGACCGCCCGGGTTTGGACGACGAGCTTGAGGGCGCGCGTGGCCACCTCCACGTTCTTCGCGGCCTCGTCCCACGGTTTGAACTCGACGTGCACGGAAGCGAGGATCGAGCGCAGGGCGTCGTCGAAGACGTCCGCAGTGCGCAGCGCGCTGCGTTCGTGGGCCTCGATGCCCACGGCGATGTGCGCCGGGACGAGAAAGGTCTGGGCGATCCGGACCGCGCGGTCCGAGACCTCGCCGCCGCCGTTCGCGGCGTCCGTGATCTCCTGCGTGAACGAGGTGTGCAGTGTCTTGCGGTGCTCCTCGCGGCCCAGCGCCAGGCGCTGGGTGAGGGGCTTGCGGGGTTCGCCCGCCGGCTGCTTGCGCTCGTGCAACAGGGTCGCTGCCGCGATTGTCGCGACGTTCTCGTTGGAGAACTCCGCGCCGGCGAACACCTTCCACGCGCTCGCGAGCCGCGTGATGCCGTCACGCGCGATCAGGGCCGTCACCGGCTCTGTGCCGTCCTCGAACTCGTAGATCACCGGGTGAACGATCAGCGCCCGGGTCACCCGCCTGGCCAGAATCGATTCGGCGTACGAGTTGCGGTGCAGGGTGACGGAGATGGTCTGCTCGATGTGGGCGCGGAGGTGATCCAGGTCGCGGTACCGGTAGCGCAGCAGTGCCAGCGGGCGGTCGCCCTCGGCCTCGCCGATCACCTTCGGGTCGTCCTCGTCCAACTGTTCCTGGCTCGTACGGGGCTGGATCCCCGGGAACAGCTCGCTCAGCCACACCCGGGAGTGGACGGAGCGCAGGGTGGCGCCGTCGACGTGCTCCTCCAGCAGGAGGCTCGCGCCGTCGTCCGCGGGCTTGCTCAGCTGCTGGGCGACCAGTGCGGGCACCGTGCTGGCGCGTGCGACCGCGTGCCAGGCGTCGTCGGTGAGGCCGGTCAGCCGGTTGGCGGTTCCCGCGTTCACCAGCTTTATGCGGTCGTCGACGTTGGAGGCGCCCGGCAGTTCGCGTGGGAAGTCGGAGACGACGACCGTCTCCTTGCCCCAGTCCACTGTGATCGGACGGTTTGCGGGCTTGGACATGGACCCTCCGTGGTGGGTGGTAGGTATGGAACACTGGAAACGCGGTCCTGGCCCGAGGTTTTCGGGACCCAGGTCCGGCCCGGTGGGGCCTCGGCCGTGTGTCGGGGCCTCACCCTTTTCGCCGCCACGCCGCATTGGCTGCCCTTCCACCGCCGCTTCGGCTGCTGTTCCAGCTGCGGCGCCGGCTCAGAGGGCGCGAGGGCCGTCCGCACCGGGCAGGGCGGAGCCAAACCAGTCCCACATGAAGCTGCGGCTCTCCCGCTTGGCGATGGACTGGAAGGCGGCGTACGCGATCATGTCGGCGGCCTGCAGCAGATGGCTGTCGTGAGACGGCAGGAAGAGCGGGTCCCCGATGACCCGGCGCTCCCGCTCCGGCAGGCGCTGATGGGCCCGGCGCAGGGCGACCTCGGTGCCGTTGCCGTCCACGATCAGCAGGCCGTAGTGGCCGGTCGCCGCGAGATCCGCGTTGATGTCCTGCAGCAGGGCCGCGTAGAGCGCGGGCCGGTCGCGGCCGTAGTTGTCCGTCTCGCGGTACACCGTTCGTACCCGGGCGCCGGGAATCCGGGCGATCGTGTGCAGCCCGCGCAGGATCACCTCGCGTGTGTGCTGCCGGTGCAGGTCTGGGTCGCTGCTGCGCGAGCGGTGCACGAAGCGGCCCCGGGCACCGACCAGTTTGTGGGAATGCAGGGCAGTGCTCTGCGGGATCAACAGACGGGCGTCTGCGGCGAGTTCGGCACGGAAGCCGAGCCAGTGCCGCATCGCGTCGTTGCTGTGGACGATGTCGACGCCCAGCGCACCGAACGCGGCGATGGTCCGGGAGTCGCCCGAATCGTCGATGTAGTAGAGCCGCAACGGGGCGGCGGAGTCCATACCGGATCCGATACCGGACGTGCTGATGGCTATGGACATGGGGGACGTGATGGTCATGGGTCGACCAACTCCGCTTACAGACACATCCGGGCTGTTCCCGGCGCCATCGCCGGTCCCTTCCTGCCGTACGGGTGAGCCGCCGGAACAGGGCGTGGGGTGCCTCAACAACCACGCGCCACGCCACACCCGGTCAACCGAGGCGGTCACCACCGCACAGGAGATCAGGCTTCGTGGGAAGCACCACTCCCGCCGGCGGTAGCCGGACCGGGGTACTCCCCGGTGACGGCCTCCGGGACTATTCCCGGCCCCATACAACGATGTGTCCGCACATTGCGTTCACAGCAAGGATAGCGGCACGTGGAACCGACGTAGCGTCAATTCGTCGGAGCGCAGAACTAGTTCAGCGCTCCACCGCAGGTGCCGCCTCAGCTGCGCGAGCCCTCCGGTTCCGCGCTCACCGTGGCGGAGACCGCCGAATTCGACGCGACCGTCCGTCCCCGTACCGCTCGCGCCCCCCGCCGTGCCGCCCGCAGCGCGTCCGTCGTCAGCAGGACGAGTGCCAGCCACACCAGTGCGAAGCCCGCCCAGCGTGCGGGTGGCATGGACTCGTGGAAGTAGAGGATGCCGAGCAGGAACTGGAAGACCGGCGCCAGGTATTGAAGCAGTCCCAGCGTCGACAGCGGCACCCGGATCGCCGCCGCGCCGAAGCAGACGAGGGGGAGTGCGGTGACGATGCCGGTGGAGGCGAGGAGCGTGGCGTGGCCGACGCCCTCCTGGGTGAAGGTCGCCTCGCCGTGCGCGCCGAGCCACAGCAGATAGCCGAGCGCGGGCAGGAACTGGATCGCGGTCTCCGCGGCCAGCGACTCGATGCCGCCGAGGTTGACCTTCTTCTTCACCAGGCCGTAGGTCGCGAAGGAGAAGGCGAGGCAGAGGGAGATCCACGGCGGCTGGCCGTAGCCGACGGTCAGGACGACGACGGCGGCGAGGCCGACGCCGACCGCGGCCCACTGCACCGGGCGCAGCCGTTCCTTCAGGAGCAGGACGCCGATCGCGATGGTGACCAGGGGGTTGATGAAATAGCCGAGCGAGGCCTCGACGACATGGCCGCTGTTCACGGCCCAGATGTAGACACCCCAGTTGACGGTGATGAAGCCCGCCGCGATCGTCACGAGCCCCAACTTGCGCGGCTGGCGCAGCAGTTCGCCGATCCAGGCCCAGCGCCGGACCACGAGCAGCGCCACGACGACGAAGGCGAGCGACCACACCATCCGGTGGGCGAGGATCTCGGCGGCGCCGGCCGGCTTGAGCAGCGGCCAGAACAGCGGGACCAGTCCCCACATGCCGTATGCCGCGAAGCCGTTCAGCAGTCCTATGTGGTGCTGTTCACCCTTCGGCCTCCCGCTCGGCTTCCCGCTCACGGGCCCCTCCTTCGCGCGCCTGCCCGGCTGCGTGGGTGCAACCTGCACGAAGGTAACGCCGGGCGCCCCCGCCTGTCATGCTCGTATCGCCATACGGTCATGACAGGCGGGGGTGCCGCCGTGTGCGGGTGGTGTCAGCCCTTGAGCGCGATGGCGATCGACTCGCTGATCGGCGTGGTCGGACGGCCCGAGAGGCGGGACAGGTCACCGGTGGCGACGACCAGCTCGCCCTTCTCGATGGAGGCGTCGACACCGACGAGGATCGCGGCGAACGGCTCGGGCAGCCCGGCGCCGGTGAGGATGCCGGTGAGGGCCTCGCCGGAGACGTTGTTGTGGGCGATCTCCTTGCCGGTCTGCCGGCTCAGCTCGGCCGCGTACTCGGCCATGTTCCAGGCCTCGTCGCCGCCCAGTTCGTACGTCTGGTTCTCGTGGCCCTCGCCGGTCAGTACGGCGACGGCGGCAGCGGCGTAGTCGGCGCGGGTGGCGGAGGAGATCCGGCCGTCACCGGAGGCGGCCACGACGGCGTTGTGCTCCAGGACCGGGGCCAGGTTCTCGGTGTAGTTCTCGTTGTACCAGCCGTTGCGCAGCAGGGTGTACGGCAGACCGGAGGCGAGCAGCGCCTCCTCGGTGCCGTGGTGGTCGTCGGCCAGGGCGGCGGTGAGGGTGCCGGGGGCGCTGGTGTAGGCGAGGAGCGCCACACCGGCGGCCTTCGCGGCCTCGATGACGACCTTGTGCTGCCCGACCCGGCCCTTGTCGAACTCGTTGCCGGAGATCAGCAGCACCTTGTCGCCGGCGGCGAAGACGGAGTCGAAGGTCTCCGGGGTGTTGTAGTCCGCGACCACGAGCTTCACGCCGCGCTCGGCGAAGTCGGCGGCCTTCTCCGGGGTGCGGACGACGGCGGTGACCTGGTCGGCCGGAACCTTCTCCAGCAACTGCTCCACTACGTGACGGCCGAGATGTCCGGTGGCTCCGGTGACGACGATGCTCATGATGACAACTCCTTGTGGGGTGCGATGGCACTAACCCTAGGAGGTGCGCTAACTCTAGGAAAGTACCCACTTTGAAGTAAGGTACTGACATGGCAGTAAGCAGCGAGGTGGCGAGCAAGGACACCGCGAGCAAAGACACCGCGGGCGAAGCGATGTGCCCGTACCGCCTGGTCCTGGAACACGTCACGTCCCGCTGGGGCGTCCTCGTTCTCATCGAACTCCTCGACCGCCCGTACCGTTTCAGCGAACTCCGCCGGGCGGTCGGGCAGGTGAAGTCGGTGAGCGAGAAGATGCTGGCGCAGACGCTGCAGACCCTGGAGCGGGACGGCCTGGTGCATCGTGACGCCAAGCCGGTGATCCCGCCGAGGGTCGACTACTCCCTGACCGACCTGGGCCGCGAGGCGGCGGAACAGGTGCGGGGGCTGGCGCTGTGGACGGAGGCGCGGATGGGGGAGGTGGAGAAGGCGCGGGAGGTTTATGACGCGGCGAAGGGGCTGGGCTGAGCAGCGCGGACGCCTCCGGCGCAGGAATGCGGTGGGCGCTCGCCGGGCACACACATGTCAGGGCGTCGGTTGACACGAGCGGTACGTCCATCCATGCGCCCCCTCTCCGCCTCTCACGCCGACTTGAACCGCCGGGCATGCTGGGGTGGGGCGCTGTGCCCAACCGCGCGCTGGTCCTCGTGCCGCTCACGAGATCGTCGACCGGCGAGTGGACGCCTATTCGGGGGTTCGCATTGGCCAGACAGAATCCGGACGCGCGAGGAATCGGTTCTGCAGGACGGCCGCGGGTCGGCCGGACACGCGTCCCTTTTCCACGTCAGGTCTGGCGGCGCCGCCAGGAAGAACTGGCCTTGCACCTTCTGGTCGAAGTCACCCGACTCGCCGACGAAATCCGCAACGCCAACCTGATTCAGCTGCATCGCATCACCGCGGCCCAGGTCGATCACGCGATGGCGGATCCCGCGCTGGCGTCGGCGATGAGCACGCTTGAGGGCCTGTCGGACAGCAAGCGACGGCAGGTGCTGTTCGTCAACCGCGAGTACAGCGCGACCATGCTGGGACAGCGCATCGGTGCCTACGGGTGGGCCGAAATGATCGGGTACTTACGGGTTCTGGCGCGGAATCAGGTGTTCAAGGAGTACTGGGTGATGACCGCCGAGCACCGTCGCAGTCTGCTGGGGGAGTCGCACGAGGCGAGGGTGGGCAAGGCGGTCGACCTCATCATGGAGGAGCTTGCCGAGGATCCGGACGAGTGGTGGGTCGTAGGGTTGTCCGACGAGACCTGACGTGTCAAGTGCCAATGCGGTGAAACTCGTTCAATCGTGTTGACGAGGAGGGGGCTTTCACCCGTGTCAGGCCTGATATAAATTCCGTCGGGCGTCTCCTACGTCTCCTACGTCTCATCGGAGGGTCTGGCTGTTCTATGCCCGGACCTGGAACAGGGTCTGCGTGCACACCGAATTGCCTCATGTCAGTGTTGTTCGCCGACTCGGCGATTCCCCTCGGCAGCGAGGGAGCATGAATGGCGAAACCTGTCCGGATTTGTTCGAACTTAGCGACGGAAGTTTCGCCATCATCGGCACCGACCGTACCGAAGAACTCGACGCCCTCCTCCCCGCCGACGCCGCCCGCGCGGACTACGAGCGCATCGTCGTCATCACCCGGGACACCCTTCTCCGAGCCAAGCGGGACATCCCTGACACGTGACGTGAACAGACGAGAGGGCCTGGGCATCGTGCCCAGGCCCTCTCGCATGTCAGGAACCGTCAGCCCACGACCGTCCAGGTGTCCCCGCCCGCCAGGAGTGCGGCCAGGTCGCCTTTGCCGTTCTGCACGATCGCGGTGTCGAGCTGGTCGGCCATCTGCGTGTCGTAGACGGGCCGTTCCACCGACCGCAGGACGCCGATCGGGGTGTGGTGCAGGGTGTCCGGGTCGGCCAGCCGGGACAGGGCGAAAGCGGTGGTCGGCGAGGTCGCGTGGGCGTCGTGGACCAGGACCTGCGCCTCGTTGTCCGGGGTCACGTCGACCACCCGCAGATCCCCCGTCGCCGCATCCCGCACGACACCCCGCGTACCGTCCGCGCCGAAGCGGATCGGCTGCCCGTGCTCCAGGCGGATCACCGCCTCCTCGGCCTGCCGGCGGTCCTTGAGCGCGTCGAAGGCGCCGTCGTTGAAGATGTTGCAGTTCTGGTAGATCTCCACCAGCGCCGTGCCCGGGTGGGCGGCTGCCTCGCGCAGGACCTGGGTGAGGTGTTTGCGGTCCGAGTCGATCGTGCGGGCCACGAAGGAGGCCTCCGCGCCGATGGCGAGGGACACCGGGTTGAAGGGGGCGTCCAGCGAACCCATCGGCGTCGACTTCGTGATCTTCCCGACCTCCGAGGTCGGCGAGTACTGTCCCTTCGTCAGCCCGTAGATCCGGTTGTTGAAGAGGAGGATCTTGAGGTTGACGTTGCGGCGCAGGGCGTGGATCAGGTGGTTGCCGCCGATGGAGAGGGCATCCCCGTCGCCGGTGACCACCCAGACGCTCAGGTCCCGCCGGGAGGAGGCCAGGCCGGTCGCGATCGCGGGGGCGCGGCCGTGGATGGAGTGCATGCCGTAGGTGTTCATGTAGTAGGGGAAGCGGGAGGAGCAGCCGATGCCGGAGACGAAGACGATGTTCTCCCTGGCCAGGCCCAGCTCCGGCATGAAGCCCTGGACCGCCGCGAGGACCGCGTAGTCGCCGCAGCCGGGGCACCAGCGCACTTCCTGATCGGACTTGAAGTCCTTCATGGACTGCACCGCCCCGGCCTTGGGGACCAGCGAAAGTGCCTCGATCGTGCCCGTGCCTTCCGTGGACGTCTCAGCCATCGATGGCCTCCTTCAGCGCCGTGGCGAGCTGCTCAGCCTTGAACGGCATGCCGTTGACCTGGTTGTAGGAGTGCGCGTCCACCAGGTACTTCGCCCTAACCAGCGTGGCGAGCTGACCCAGATTCATCTCGGGAATCACCACTCTGTCGTAGCGCTTCAGGACCGCGCCGAGGTTGCGGGGGAAGGGGTTGAGGTGGCGGAGGTGGGCCTGCGCGATGGACTCGCCGGACGCGCGCAGGCGCCGTACCGCCGCCGTGATCGGGCCGAATGTCGAGCCCCAGCCCAGGACCAGCGTGCGTGCGCCGTGCGGGTCGTCGACCTCCAGATCCGGCACGTCGATACCGTCGATCTTCGCCTGCCGGGTACGGACCATGAAATCGTGATTGGCCGGGTCGTAGGAGATGTTGCCCGTGCCGTCCTGCTTCTCGATACCCCCGATACGGTGCTCCAGACCCGGCGTGCCCGGGACCGCCCACGGGCGGGCCAGGGTCTGCGGGTCTCGTTTGTAGGGCCAGAAGACCTCGCTGCCGTCGTCCAGGGTGTGGTTGGGGCCCTGGGCGAACTGGACGGTCAGGTCCGGGAGTTCGTCGACGTCGGGGATGCGCCAGGGCTCGGACCCGTTGGCCAGATAACCGTCCGAGAGGAGCATCACCGGGGTGCGGTACGTCAACGCGATCCGCGCCGCCTCGATCGCCGCGTCGAAACAGTCCGCCGGCGTGCACGGGGCAACAATCGGGACCGGCGCCTCGCCGTTGCGCCCGAACATCGCCTGCAGCAGGTCGGCCTGTTCGGTCTTGGTGGGCAGTCCGGTGGAGGGGCCGCCGCGCTGGATGTCCAGGACGAGGAGCGGGAGTTCCAGCGATACCGCGAGACCGATCGTCTCGCTCTTCAGCGCCACACCCGGGCCGGACGTGGTGGTGACCGCGAGGGAGCCGCCGAACGCCGCGCCCAGGGCCGCGCCGATGCCCGCGATCTCGTCCTCGGCCTGGAAGGTCCGCACACCGAAGTTCTTGTGCCGGCTCAGCTCATGCAGAATGTCCGAGGCCGGCGTGATCGGATACGAACCCAGAAACAGCGGCAGGTCCGCCTGCCGGGACGCGGCGACCAAACCGTAGGACAGAGCCAGATTCCCCGAGATGTTGCGATAGGTGCCGGCCGGGAACGCCGCCGCGGCCGGGGCGACCTCGTAGGAGACCGCGAAATCCTCCGTCGTCTCACCGAAATTCCAACCCGCCCTGAACGCCGCAATGTTGGCCGCCGCGATCTCCGGCCTCTTCGCGAACTTCGACGTCAGGAACTTCTCCGTCCCCTCCGTCGGCCGGTGATACATCCACGACAACAGACCCAGCGCGAACATGTTCTTGCTCCGCTCGGCCTCCTTACGCGTCAGACCGAACTCCTTCAACGCCTCCACGGTGAGGGTCGTCAGGGGCACGCGGTGCAGGCTGTAACCGTCCAGCGAACCGTCGTCGAGCGGCGAGGCGGCATAACCCACCTTCTGCAGCGCCCGCTTGGTGAACTCGTCCGTATTGACGATGATCTCCGCACCGCGCGGCACATCGGCGATGTTCGCCTTCAGGGCGGCCGGGTTCATCGCGACCAGCACGTTCGGCGCGTCCCCGGGCGTGAGGATGTCATGGTCGGCGAAATGCAGTTGGAACGACGAAACCCCCGGCAGGGTACCTGCGGGGGCACGGATCTCGGCCGGAAAGTTCGGCAGCGTCGAGAGGTCGTTCCCGAACGACGCCGTCTCCGAGGTGAAACGGTCGCCGGTGAGCTGCATACCGTCACCCGAGTCACCCGCGAACCGGATGATCACCCGGTCCAGGCGTTGGACTTCCTTCACCCCCGCCGGTTTGCGTTGTTCCCCGACCAACGTGCTGTCGGCTCCGTCGGCCTGTTCCGCTGGGCTACTGACCTGGCTGGTCACTGAACTGGACCTCCTCTTCGAGGACGCTGTCCGGGCATGGCCGAACCGCCGACCCTCCCAGGATCAACCCTACGTCCGTAAGGGTCGCCTTCCTTCGGCCGTTCGCATGATGGACGGTATTTTGAGACGGCTTGACAACCTGACTTGTCATGATTTCTCGCCCCCCGGCGCTTCCTTTGAAGACGCTCCCCATGCATTGTCCGGTTCTCGGCTCGACTAACGGCTGGTGTCTGACGCGGTGTCAGTTTGTCAGGAGTTGAGGTAGGTGAGGACGGCCAGAACACGCCGGTGATCCCCGTCGCTCGGCGACAGCCCCAGCTTCAGGAAGATGTTGCTGACGTGCTTCTCGACCGCGCCGTCGCTCACCACCAGTTGCCGGGCTATCGCGGAGTTCGTCCGCCCCTCCGCCATCAGCCCCAGCACCTCGCGCTCGCGCGGGGTGAGCCGCACCAGCACGTCCTGCTTGCGGCTGCGTCCCAGCAGCTGCGCGACCACCTCCGGGTCGAGCGCCGTACCCCCCGAGGCCACCCGCACCACCGCGTCGACGAACTCCCGCACCTCGGCCACCCGGTCCTTCAGCAGATAGCCGACGCCATGGGTGGAACCGGCCAGCAGTTCGGTGGCGTAGCGCTCCTCCACGTACTGCGACAGCACGAGCACGCCGAGACCGGGATACGACTTGCGCAGCTCGACCGCCGCCCGCACGCCCTCATCCGTGTGTGTCGGCGGCATCCGTACGTCCGCCACCACGACGTCCGGCAGCGCGCCCTGGTCGGCCAGCTCGGTGATCGTCTTGACCAGCGCGTCCCCGTCGCCCACCCCGGCCACCACGTCGTGCCCGCGGTCGGTCAGCAACCGGGTCAGGCCCTCCCTCAGCAGCACTGAATCCTCGGCGATGACCACCCGCACCCTGTCCTCCACGATGTTCGGCCCCCCATAGCCTGCCCTGCCGGTCCACGGCGGTCGCGCCCTGTTCGCGTCCGTCCGCACGACAGGCCCAGCATTCCAGTATTCGGACCGCGGTGCGCCCGGGCGAGTGGAATTCGGACCGGGGCGCCGTTCCCGGACGGCCGGAATAGGGACAGGGCATCGCGGGTTTCGGCTCTCCGCACGATCTGGTCCCGATCACCGGGCGCCGGGTACCCGACACGGAGGGGTGGGCCCATGAGGGCGAGCGCGTTCAAGGAGACCGGCGGACCGGAGGTACTGCGCCTCGTGGACCTCCCCGACCCCGAGCCGGGCCCCGGTGAGGTCCTCGTCCGCGTTGCCTACGCCGGCGTCAACTACGGCGAGATACAGCACCGCCTCGGCGACTTCGGCGAACCCGACGGCGAGACCGTCACGGGCCTGGAGGCGTCCGGCCGGGTGGCGGCGCTGGGCGAGGGCGTGACGGAGCTGTCGGTCGGGGACGCGGTGACGGCGTACCTCCCGGACGGCGGGGGCTACGCGGAGTACGCGGTGGCCCCGGCCGCCTTCACGTTCCCGCTCCCGGACGGCCTCGACCTGCGTACGGCCGGTGGTGCCGCGCTCGTCCTGACGACGGCCTACGGCGTACTGGCCGGCGCGGCCCGCATCGCCCCCGGCGACACGGTCCTCGTCCACGCGGCGGCGGGTGGTGTCGGCGGCGTGGCCGCGCAGCTCGCCCGGGCGCTGGGGGCCACCGAGGTCTACGGCACCGTCAGCACCCCGGAGAAGGCGGAGTACGCCCGCCGCTCCTTCGGCTACGACGAGGTCTTCGTCCGCGAGGGCTTCCCGGAGGCGGTCCTCGCGGCCACCTCCGGGCGAGGCGTCGACATCGTCCTCGACCCGGTCGGCGGTCCCACCCGCCTGGCGAGCTTCGAGGTCCTGGCCCCCTTCGGCCGCCTCGCGGTCTACGGCGAAGCGGCCCGCCACCCCGACCTCCAGCTCCCCGTCCTCCCGATCTGGAAGCACAACCGCACCCTGACCGGCTACAACATCGGCGACCTCGCCCGCCGCGACCCGGCGACGGTCCGCGCCCACGGCCTGAGCGCCCTGGCACTGGCCGCCTCCGGCGCCGTAAGGATCGATGTCACGGAGGAATACGCGCTGGAGGCCGCGGCGGAGGCCCATCGGCTGCTGGGGGAGGGGCGGAACCGGGGGAAGGTGGTGTTGGCGGTGGGCGATGCTGGTGTGTCCGGCGCCAGCTCTCCGGCGTAGGCGGGCAGTCTCGGCCTGTCGGGTGTCCGGTGCCCGTTCTTCGGCGTAAGAGGGCGCTCTCAGGCTGTCCGGTGCAGGCCCACACTCTCAGCCCGTCCGGCGTTTGAGGACGAGGCCGTTCAGGCCGAAGAGGGGTCTGGGGGCAGCGGCGCTCAGACCCGAGGAGGCAGCGGCGCTCAGCCCCGCCAGGGCAGTTCCGCCGTGATCCGGGTCGGCCCGCCCGCCGGTGAGTCGACCACCAGGATCCCGTCCACCGCATCCAGTCGCCCGGCAAGACCAGCCAGCCCCGAACCGCCGGAGGCATCCGCGCCGCCCACCCCGTTGTCCACGACCTGCAGCATCAGCCGGTTCTCCACCCGCCACACGTCCACCGCCGCCCAGGTGGCCTTCGCGTGCTTGCTGATGTTCTGCAGCAGCTCGGAGACGGTGAAGTACGCGATGCCCTCGATGGCGGCGGCCGGCCGCGACGGCAGGTCCACATCCACCTTCACCGGCACCGTGCAGCGTGAGGCGACGGAGGACAGGGCCGCGTCGAGGCCGCGGTCGGTGAGTACGGCGGGATGGATCCCGCGCGCCAGGTCCCGCAGCTCCTGCAACGCCGTCTTCACCTCGCCGTGCGCCTCGCCCACCATCCGCGCCGCGGCCTCCGGGTCCTCCGTCAGCTTCTCCTTCGCCAGCCCCAGATCCATGGCCAGCGCCACCAGCCGGGCCTGCGCCCCGTCGTGCAGGTCCCGCTCGATGCGGCGCAGGTCGGCCGCCGCGGTGTCGACCACGACACCCCGGTCCGACTCCAGCTCCACGACCCGCGTCGCCAGCGTCGACGGCCCGAGCAGCCCGTGCACCAGCAGCCGGTCCACCATCGTCAGCGCCCGCACGATCCACGGCGTGGCCAGCGTGAACAACAGCCCGACCAGCGCGGTCACCGTGATCTCGAAGGGGTTGTCCAGATAGATCCGGTGGTGCTCGTCGCCGTACAGCTGAAGGCCGCCCCCACCGCCGTACATCGGGAAGAGCCAGAACCACAGCGGGTACGTCAGCAGGGCCCAGCCGTACGCCCAGAAGTTGAGGGCGACGACGAAGGAGAAGACCGCCCACGGGAAGTGCAGTACCGCGTAGAGCAGATGGCGCCAGGACGAGCCGGACTTGAGGACGGCGCCCATCCAGGCCATCGGGCCGTTCTTCTTCATCCGCAGCGGCTCGGGGTCGGCGACGTCCAGGCCGAGCAGCCGGCGGGCCCGCGCCCGCTCCAGCGCGCCGAAGCCGCGGCAGCCGGCCAGGGCTCCCGCCAGGACCGGTATGCCGAGGAACGTGACCAGCAGGCCCGCGCCCAGCGACACCATCGTGATCGCGTAGGTGAAGAGCATGATGCTGATCGGCAGACTCAACAGGACGTAGCCGAACTCGCGCCAGTGGCGCGCCTCCAGGGGGGCGCGCAGCGCGGCCGGCAGCCGGTGCCGGCGTCGCTCGTCGAGGTCGAGCGTGCCCTGCGGTCCGTACCCCTGCGGTCCGTACCCCTGCCCGTACTCCGTGGCCATTGACGTCGTCCCGTTCTACTCGTTTCCGCAGCCGTGCTGTCGTATCTCCAGACTGCTCGGCCGCAGGTCCGTGGACCATGGAGTCCGTCGGCCTCTGGGGAGGGGGGTTTTCCCTACCTCCGGCCCTGCTTACCGCTCGGCTCGGCGGTCCGTTCGCGCCAGGGCAGCTCCGCGGTGACCGTCGTGGGGCCGCCGGGCGGGGAGTCGATGACGAACAGGCCGTCGACCGCGCCCAGTCGGTCGGCGAGGCCGCGCATGCCCGTACCGCCGTCGAGGCGCGCGCCGCCGCGGCCGTCGTCCCACACCTGGATCAGCAGCCGGTCCTCCGCCCGCCACACGTCCACCGACGCCGTACGCGCGCCACTGTGCTTGCTGATGTTCTGCAGCAGCTCGGAGACGGTGAAGTACGCGATGCCCTCGATGGCGGCCGCCGGGCGCGCCCCCAGGTCGGCCGTCACCTTCACCGGCACCGTGCAGCGTGAGGCGACGGAGGACAGGGCCGCGTCGAGGCCGCGGTCGGTGAGTACGGCGGGATGGATCCCGCGCGCCAGATCCCGCAACTCCTGCAACGCGAGCTTCACTTCGCCGTGCGCCTCGTCGACCATCGCGGCGACATGCTCGTCGGCCTGGCCTTCGAGCAGCTTCTCCTTGGCCAGCCCAAGACCCATGGCCAGATTCACCAGCCGGGCCTGCGCCCCGTCGTGCAGATCGCGCTCGATCCGTCGCAGGTCGGCCGCCGCGGTGTCGACCACGACACCCCGGTCCGACTCCAACTCGGCGATACGGCGCTCCAGTTCGTCGGAGGGGGAGAGGAGACCGCGCACCATCGCCCGGTCCGCGTTCGTCAGCCCCCGCGCGATGAACGGCAGCACCGGCCACGCCACGAACAGCGAGACCAGCGTGATCGTGAACGTGACGATGCCCCACGGCAACCGCATGCCTTCGTACAGCACCGTCCGCCAGCCCACCGGGTCCTTCAGCGCCATCCACACCCGCTGCACGAGCCCGCCCCCCTTGCGCAACGGCAACGGGCTCGGCTCCTCGATCCGCACCCCGAGCAGCCGCCGGGCCCGGCGCCGCTCGAACTTCCCGATCAGCCGCGCGCCCATCAGCCCCAGCGCGAGCAGCGGAAACCCGACCACGGTGACGGTCAGCCCGGCACTGGTGGCCAGCATCGTCACCACATAGACGAAGCCGAACACCGCCATCGGCAGATTCGCCAGGAGATGCGCGATCTCCTTCCAGGTGTGTCTGTCGTAGGCGAAGCGGGCGGGCGGCAGCGGTTCGTCGAGCTCGCCGCCGGGTGCCGCCGGGTCTGCGTAGGGGATACGTACGGTCATGTGGGCCAGCGTGCCGCGCGGCGGGCCCCGGCGCCATGAGGTCCGCCGCCCCGATTCCCGGGGGGAAACCCCACCAACGCGCCCGTCTCATCCTTCCCATCATCATTCCGAGCAGATCTCAAGCCGCGACGGGCTGCTTACCGTCCCTTTAACAGGGCCTAGACTCCCGTGCGTACACATCGTCGAACACAGAGTTCACATGGGTCACCGGGGCATCGGAGCGGGCCTGTAGCGGGCCTGTGCGGAAGAGGAGGGGTCGGACTTGCGGGAGATGGTGCAGGGGACCTTGCCGGAGACCTTGCGGGAACCGGCCGTGGTCGTCGCGGCGGACTACTTCCGGTCCTACTCCGTCGTGGGACTGCTCGCCGTCGTCGGCGTGCTCTTCGTCGCCGTGGCCTTCGGCGCCGGCCGCCTGCTGCGCCCGGTCGTGCCCACCCCCGAGAAACTCCTGACCTACGAGTGCGGCGTCGACCCCGTCGGCGAGGGCTGGGCCCACACCCAAGTCCGGTACTACGTCTACGCGTTCCTGTACGTCATCTTCGCCGTCGACTCGATCTTCCTCTTCCCCTGGGCCACGGTCTTCGCCGCCCCGGGCTACGGCGCGACCACCCTCGTCGAGATGTTCATCTTCCTCGGCTTCCTCACCGTGGGCCTGCTGTACGCATACAAGAAGGGCGTCCTGACATGGACGTGACCCCCGAGCCCGTGCTGCTCCCGGAGCCGAAACGGCTGGGCACCCTCGCCCGCCTCGCCCCCGAGCCGATGAAGGTCGTCCTCAACTGGGGCCGCCGCTACTCCCTCTGGGTCTTCAACTTCGGCCTCGCCTGCTGCGCCATCGAGTTCATCGCCGCGTCCATGGCCCGCCACGACTTCATCCGCCTCGGCGTGATCCCCTTCGCCCCCGGCCCGCGCCAGGCCGACCTGATGGTCGTCTCCGGCACGGTCACGGACAAGATGGCCCCCGCCGTGAAACGCCTCTACGAGCAGATGCCCGAGCCCAAGTACGTCATCTCCTTCGGCGCGTGCAGCAACTGCGGCGGCCCCTACTGGGACTCCTACTCCGTCACCAAGGGCGTCGACCAGATCATCCCGGTCGACGTCTACGTCCCCGGCTGCCCGCCCCGCCCCGAAGCCCTCCTCCAGGGCATCCTCAAACTCCAGGAGAAGATCGCCCGGGAGTCACTGGGGGAGCGGTACGGCTACGGGACGGGGGCGCGCCCCACGACGGCGGCACTGCAGAGCGGGTTGGTGACGGCGCCGACGCCGGTGCCGGTGCCGGTGCCGAGTGAGGCAGCTGAGGGCTCATCGGCTGCGGCTGCGGGCTCGTCCTCAGATGCCACGGCTACGGGCTCGTCCTCCGACCCGGCCTCGGGGGACGCCCGATGACCGCCGTCGGCTGGCTGCCCGCCCCCACCGAGGAACTCTTCGGTACGGAGGCCACGGCCGAGGAGTCGTACGAGCTCCTCACGGTCGACGTACCGCCTACCGCCTGGCTCGCCGCCCTGCGCACCGCCCGCGACGACCTCGGCTGCACCTACTTCGACTGGCTGAGCGCGGTCGACGAACCCGGCACCGGCTTCCGCGTCTCGGCCCACGTCGTGGCACTGTCACCGGTACGCCGACTCCTCGTCCGTACGACGGTCCCGCACGAGACCCCGGTACTCCCCACCGCCGTGGACATCTACGCGGGCGCAGCCTGGCACGAACGCGAGACCCACGAAATGTTCGGCGTCGACTTCGAGGGCCACCCGGCACTGGACCACCTCCTCCTCCCGGAAACCTTCGAAGGTCACCCCCTCCGCAAGGACTTCGTCCTCGCGGCCCGCGTCGCCAAGGCCTGGCCCGGCGCCAAGGAACCGGGCGAGTCCGACCACGGCGGCCCCAAACGCCGCCAGATGCTCCCACCAGGCGTCCCCGACCCCAATGAGTGGGGCCCCCTGAAGGGCCAACTCCCCGCGGCCCCGACCCGCCCTGCCCGGGGTGCGGCACGGGCGCCGGGCGAGCGTCCGG
>NZ_JAWOAI010000137.1:0-20587 GCF_033194735.1 Streptomyces sp. W16 | reverse complement strand
CTGTTGAGTTCTCAAGGAACGGACGCTTCCTTTGTACTCACCCTCTCGGGCTTTCCTCCGGGCTTTTCCCTTCGGTCTTGCGTTTCCGACTCTATCAGACCGTTTCCGGTTCCGATTTCCTCGGTGCTTTCCAGGTTTCCGCTTCCGCGTTTCCCTTTCCGGCGATCCCGACTTTATCAGAAGTTCTGAGTCGGAATTTCCTGCCCTCCGGGAGTGACTCCCGTACACGCGAAGTGTCCGGGTTCCCCCTCAGGCGGAGCCGTAAACGTACTGGAGCGGGCCGCCTCGATGCAAATCGAGGCGGCCCGCTCCAGGTTCACGCGTACGAGGGGGTCGTACGACGGTCAGACCTCCACGACGACCGGGAGGATCATCGGCCTGCGCCGATAGTTGTCGGAGACCCACTTGCCGAGCGTGCGGCGGATGAGTTGCTGCAGCTGGTGGGGCTCCACCACCCCGTCCTGGGCCGAGCGCTCCAGGACCTCCGTGATCCTCGGGACCACCTCCACGAAGGCGGAGTCGTCGATGCCGGAGCCGCGGGCCTGGATGTGCGGGCCCGCCGTGATCTTGCCGGTGGACGAGTCCACGACGACGAAGACCGAGATGATGCCCTCGTCTCCCAGGATCCTGCGGTCCTTCAGCGCGGGCTCGCCGACGTCGCCGACCGAGAGGCCGTCGACGTACACGTAACCGGCCTGGACCTTGCCCGAGATCTTTGCCTTGCCCTCGATGAGGTCGACGACCACGCCGTCCTCGGCGATGACGATCCGGTCGTGCGGGACGCCGGTGAGGGCGCCCAGTTCGGCGTTGGCCCGTAGGTGGCGCCATTCGCCGTGGACCGGCATCAGGTTCTTCGGCTTGCAGATGTTGTAGAAGTACAGCAGCTCGCCGGCCGAGGCGTGTCCGGAGACATGGACCTTGGCGTTGCCCTTGTGGATGACGTTGGCGCCCCAGCGGGTGAGGCCGTTGATCACCCGGTAGACGGCGTTCTCGTTGCCCGGGATGAGCGACGACGCCAGGATCACCGTGTCGCCCGCGACGATGCGGATCTGGTGGTCGCGGTTGGCCATGCGGGACAGTGCGGCCATCGGTTCGCCCTGCGAGCCCGTGCACACGAGGACGACCTCGCTGTCCGGGAGGTCGTCGAGCGTCTTGACGTCCACGACCAGGCCCGGCGGAACCTTGAGATAGCCGAGGTCACGCGCGATGCCCATGTTCCGGACCATCGAGCGGCCGACGAACGCGACCCTGCGGCCGTACTCGTGTGCCGTGTCCAGGATCTGCTGGATGCGGTGCACGTGGCTGGCGAAGCTCGCCACGATGATGCGCTTGCGGGCGCCCGCGAAGACCTGCCGCAGGACGTTGGAGATGTCGCGCTCGGGCGGGACGAATCCCGGGACCTCGGCGTTCGTCGAGTCGGCGAGGAGAAGGTCGATGCCTTCCTCGCTGAGTCGTGCGAACGCGTGTAGATCTGTCAGACGACCGTCCAGCGGCAACTGGTCCATCTTGAAGTCGCCGGTGTGGACGACCATGCCCGCGGGGGTGCGGATGGCTACCGCGAGGGCGTCCGGGATCGAGTGGTTGACCGCGACGAACTCACAGTCGAACGGACCGATGCGCTCGCGGTGCCCTTCGGCGACCTCAAGCGTGTACGGGCGGATGCGGTGCTCCTGGAGCTTCGCCTCGATCAGGGCGAGGGTCAGCTTGGAGCCGATCAGCGGAATGTCCGCCTTCTCACGAAGGAGGTACGGCACTCCGCCGATGTGGTCCTCGTGGCCGTGCGTGAGGACGATGCCGTCGATGTCGTCTAGGCGGTCCCTGATGGACGTGAAGTCCGGCAGGATCAGGTCGATTCCGGGCTGCTCCTCCTCGGGGAAGAGCACGCCGCAGTCGACGATCAGCAGACGGCCGCCGTATTCGAAGACCGTCATGTTTCGGCCGATTTCCCCGAGGCCGCCGAGTGGGGTGACCCTCAGGCCGCCTTCGGGGAGCTTCGACGGAGGGGCGAGTTCAGGATGCGGATGGCTCAAAAGACTCTCCTACCCATGCGCGCCACGTACCGGTGGGCACGTGGCGCGCATGACGTTCGTGCAAAAGCAGTTATTGGTGGGCTGCAGGCACCGAAGTCCTGCGTATTCAGTTGTGAAGTCTGTTGTCAGAGCTGTACCCCGCCGGCGGCAAGATCGATCTTGAGCTGGGCGATCTCCTCGGCCGAGCACTCGACCATCGGTGAACGCAGCGGTCCGGCGGGCAGTCCCTGCAGGGTGAGCGCGGCCTTGGTGGTCATGACGCCCTGGGTGCGGAACATGCCGGTGTAGACGGGCAGCAGCTTCTGGTGGATCTCGGTGGCCTTCTGGACGTCACCGGAGACGTACGCCTCCACGAGGGTGCGCAGCTCGGGTGTGACGACATGGCCGACGACCGAGACGAAGCCGACCGCGCCCACGGAGAGCAGCGGCAGGTTCAGCATGTCGTCGCCGGAGTACCAGGCCAGGCCGGTCCGGGCGATGGCCCAGCTGGCGCGGCCGAGATCGCCCTTGGCGTCCTTGTTGGCGACGATCCTGGGGTGCTCGGCGAGTCTGACCAGGGTCTCGGTGCCGATCGGGACGCCGCTGCGGCCGGGGATGTCGTAGAGCATGACCGGCAGTTCGGCGGCGTCGGCGACGGCCGTGAAGTGCCGGTACAAGCCCTCCTGCGGGGGCTTGTTGTAGTACGGCGTGACGACGAGCAGGCCGTGCGCGCCGGTGCGTTCGGCCGTGCGGGCGAGTTCGACGCTGTGATGGGTGTCATTGGTGCCGACGCCGGCGATGACGTGGGCGCGGTCGCCGACCGCTTCCAGTACGGCTCGTACGAGATCCGCTTTCTCCGCGTCGCTGGTGGTCGGGGACTCACCGGTGGTGCCGTTGATGACCAGGCCGTCGTTGCCTGCGTCCACCAGGTGGGTAGCGAGCCGCTGCGCGCCGTCGAGGTCGAGCGCGCCGTCCGCCGTGAAGGGCGTGACCATGGCGGTGAGGACCCGCCCGAAGGGGGTCTGCGGAGTGGAGGTCGGAGCCATGGGTAACACGCTACTCGCTGCTCAATGCGGGGTCTGCCCTCGGGGCAGGCGACAAGTCGTGACAAATATGGAGCCCGGCACTGCCTGCTCGGGGGTTCAAGCAGTGCCGGGTCCGTTTGATCAGGCTAGATGAACTTCTCCAAATGCCGCAATACGGACACTTCGCGCGGATGACCCGTACATGTGTGCCCGCTCGGCAAACAGAGGTGCGCTACGGGGCGACACGGCCGTTGGCATTGAAGGCGGAGTAGGTGAGCGGCATGAGCTTGGCCCACTGCTCCTCCATCTTCTCGCCGACCATCTCGATCTCCCGCTGCGGGAAGGACGGGACCTTCGCCAGCTCGTGCTGGGTGCGCAGACCGAGGAAGTGCATCAGCGAGCGGGCGTTGCACGTGGCGTACATCGAGGAGAAGAGGCCCACGGGGAGGACCGCGCGGGCGACTTCCCGGGCTACGCCCTGCGCAAGCATCTCCTGGTACGTCCGGTACGCCCGGCGGTACGACTCCTCCATGGATTGCTCCACGAAGTTGTGCTGCTCCGGAGTGCCTTCGACGAACACGTACTTGCCCGGTCGCCCCTGCTGGACGAGCTTGCGCGACGTGTCCGGCACGTAGAACACCGGCTGCAACTCCCGATAGCGTCCCGACTCCTCGTTGTACGACCAGCCCACCCGGTGTCGCATGAACTCGCGGAAGACGAAGATCGGGGCGCTGATGAAGAAGGTCATCGAGTTGTGCTCGAACGGGCTGCCATGCCGGTCCCGCATCAGGTAGTTGATCAACCCCTTGGAGCTCTCGGGATCCTTGCCCATCTCATCCAGGGACTGCTCGCCGACGGTCGACACGCGGGCCGCGAACAGCACATCGGAATCCGTCGCGGTGTGTTTGACCAGTTCGACGGTGACTTCGCTGCGGAGGTCGATCTTGAAATCGTCGTCGGAGGTGGAGGTCACTGTTCGGAGGATCCTTCCCAACTTGTGTCTTGGCGAGCGCCACTCTACGGCCCACCAAACGGGACGTTCACTGTCTTGACCGAGTGAAGTCGGTGAAACCGGGCACCTTTCGAGGCGTTCGCTCGTCTCTCTCATTGAGAGTCATCCGTTCGATCCCTGAAGGGAGATGCACCACCGATGTTCCGTGGACGCGAACCCGTCCCGTTCGCCTTCATCGCCGAGACCGACCGATTCCGCAGCAACGTCACCCCGCCACCCCGTGAGCGCGCGTCCGCCGGTCAGATAGCCGGGCGTTGGCTTCTGGGGCTCACCATCATCGCCGGAATCGTGGGCTCCCTGGTCCTCGGTATGCCTGCGCTGTCCCAGAACAACCTCTCGACACAGAACCAGCAGTCGCAGGCCGCCGACAACCGCTGACCTGGCAATTACCGGCCGCCGAGCTGACCATGACTCATCCGGACCCCCAATGGTGGTGACCGGGAACACGGCCGGATAGCCTCACCGGGCACAGCCCACGCATGGATTCAGTGAGGACACCAGCCGTGCCCCTGCCCTTCCTTACGGCCGACCGCGCATTCGAGGCCGCGGACGAGCTCGCGCTGCCGTTCGACGACCGCGACCGCTGGCGGCGCCCCTACCGGCCCGGACCGTGGCGCGTGGCGGCGTCGGCGCTCGTGCTGCTGCTCGCGTCGTACGTGCTCTTCGCCGCCGTCATCATCGCGTTGACCGGCTCGCGGTCCGAGGCCGGGGTGATCCTCGGTATCGCGGTGGCCGTCATTCTCTGTGCCCTGCGGTTGCTGCGGATGGGCGTATGGGTGAGCGCGCGCGGGCTGCGCCGGGTGCGGTTCCTGTTCACCCGTACGGTGCCGTGGGACCGGATCGTGGCCGTGCGGACGGTGCAGCAGCCGGTCCGCTGGCTCGGGCTGCCGCGCACGGTGCAGGGGCAGGCGCTGGTCCTCGTACGGAAGGATCGTGCTCCGGAGGACGTGCCCGCGCTGCTGACCACGCACGACATCGACTTCCTGGCGCGTGCCTCCGCCTTCGACCGGGCCGCCGATTCGGTCGAGGTGTGGTCCGACGAGTACCGGCGGAGCTGACCGACCAAAAGCAACGCGAAGGGGCCGGTCCACAGCGAGTGCGGACCGGCCCCTTCGGGGTACGGGTGTTCAGGCCTGGACGGGGCGGCCGTCGTGCAGGGCGATCGCGCGTTGCATGGCCTTGCGGGCGCGGGGGGTGTCGCGGGCGTCGTGGTAGGCGACGGCGAGGCGGAACCAGCTGCGCCAGTCGTCGGGGGCGTCTTCCGTCTCGGCCTTGCGCTTGGCGAAGACCTCGTCGGCGGAGTCCCGGTCGATACGGCCGCCGGGGGTGCGCCTCAACTCGTCGACGGGGAGGCCGCCTTCGGCGTCGAGGAGGGCGGCGAGGCGGTTGGCGTTGCGGACGAACTGGGTGTTCTTCCAGAGGAACCACACGCCGATAACCGGCAGGATCAGGACCGCGATCCCGAAGGTGACCGTGATGACCGTGCCCGACTGTATGAGCATGACGCCGCGGCTGCCGACCAGGACGAAGTAGAAGACCAGGACGGCGGCCGTGACGGCGTAGGTGAGTTTGGCGCGCATGTCGTGAGCCTCAGCCCAGGTCCAGGAAGTGTTCCAGGCCGAAGGTGAGGCCCGGGGTCGTCACCACGCGGCGCGCGCCGAGCAGGATGCCCGGCATGAAGCTGCTGTGGTGCAGGGAGTCGTGCCGGACGGTCAGGGTCTCGCCCTCGCCGCCCAGCAGGACCTCCTGGTGGGCGAGCAGGCCGCGCAGCCGGACGGCGTGCACCGGGATGCCGTCGACGTTCGCACCGCGCGCCCCGTCCAGGGCCGTCGTCGTGGCGTCCGGCGCGGGAGCCGAGCCGGCCTTCGCGCGGGCCTCGGCGATGAGCTGAGCCGTGCGCGTGGCGGTGCCGCTGGGGGCGTCCACCTTGTTCGGGTGGTGCAGTTCGATGACCTCGACCGACTCGAAGTAGGGCGCGGCGATCTGCGCGAACTTCATGGTCAGTACGGCCCCGATGGAGAAGTTGGGCGCGATGAGGACGCCCGTCTCCGGGGATGCCGCCAACCAGCCGTTCAGTTGCGCGAGGCGTTCGTCGGTCCAGCCCGTCGTGCCGACGACCGCGTGGATGCCGTGGTTCACGCAGTAGTCGAGGTTGTCCATCACCGAGGCGGGGGTGGTCAGTTCGACGGCGATCTGGGCACCGGACTCCGTGAGCGTCTCCAGTGAGTCGCCCCGGCCCAGGGCGGCCACCAGTTCCATGTCCTCGGCGGCCTCGACGGCTCGTACCGCCTCGGCACCGATACGGCCCTTGGCACCGAGGACCGCCACGCGCAGCTTGCTCATCGTTCTTGCTTCCTTACCGGATACGGGTTCCGACGGCGGGTGTTAGGCGACGGCGTCGTTCAGTCGGGCCGCCTGCTTGTCCTTGAGCGGGCCGATGACCGCCAGCGAGGGTCGCTGTCCCAGGATCTCGCGGGCGACCGCGCGGACCTCGTCCGGGGTGACCGACGCGATCCTGGCCAGCAGGTCGTCGACGGACATCTGCTCGCCCCAGCACAGCTCGCTCTTGCCGATGCGGTTCATCAACGCGCCCGTGTCCTCTAGGCCGAGGACGGTGGAGCCCTGGAGCTGGCCGACAGCGCGGCCGATCTCGTCGTCGGACAGGCCCTGTTCGGCGACCTGGTCGAGTTCGTCGCGGCAGATCTTCAGCACGTCGTGGACCTGCGAGGGCCTACAGCCCGCGTAGACGCCGAAGAGGCCGCAGTCGGCGAAGCCGGACGTGTACGAGTACACGCTGTAGGCCAGGCCGCGCTTCTCCCGGACCTCCTGGAAGAGGCGGGAGGACATGCCGCCGCCGAGGGCCGTGTTGAGGACCCCCAGCGCCCAGCGGCGCTCGTCCGTGCGGGCCAGGCCCGGCATGCCGAGAACGACATGGGCCTGCTCGGTCTTGCGGCCGATCAGCTCGACCTTGCCAGTGGAGCGCAGCACGCGGCGGCCGTCGCGCGGGGCGATGGGTGCCGCCTCGGGAGTGCGGAAGGCGCCCGCCTTGTCGAAGGCCGCGCGGACCTGTCGTACGACCTTGTCGTGGTCGATGTTGCCCGCGGCCGCGACCACGAGGTGGGTCGGGTCGTAGTGCTTCTTGTAGAAGCGGCGGATGCGGTCCGCGGTGAGGGCGTTGACGGTGTCGACCGTGCCGAGGACGGGGCGGCCGAGGGGGTTGTCGCCGAACATCGTGCGCGCGAACAGGTCGTGCACGCCGTCGCCCGGGTCGTCCTCCGTCATGGCGATCTCTTCGAGGATGGCGCCGCGCTCGACGTTGACGTCCTCCTCGCGGATCAGGGAGCCCGTCAGCATGTCGCAGACCACGTCGATGGCGAGCGGCAGGTCGGTGTCGAGCACGCGCGCGTAGTAGCACGTGTACTCCTTCGCGGTGAACGCGTTCATCTCGCCGCCGACCGCGTCGATCGCGGAGGAGATGTCCAGCGCGCTGCGCTTGTGCGTGCCCTTGAAGAGGAGGTGCTCCAGGTAGTGCGTGGCGCCGTTCAGGGACGGTGTCTCGTCGCGGGAGCCCACGTGTGCCCAGATGCCGAAGGTCGCGGAGCGGACCGAGGGCAGCGTCTCGGTGACGATGCGCAGGCCGCCCGGGAGGGTGGTCTTACGGACCGTGCCGATGCCGTTGGTGCCCTGGATGAGGGTTTGGGTACGGGCGACGGCCCGCGCCTCCGAGGAGGTGCGGGCCGTCGTCGTGGTGCTGGTCGACGTCACTTGTCGCCGTCGTCCTTCTTGTCGTCCTCGGCGTTCTCTTCACCCTCGATGACGGGGATCAGGGAGAGCTTGCCGCGGGAGTCGATCTCGGCGATCTCGACCTGGACCTTCTGGCCCACGCCGACCACGTCCTCGACGTTCTCCACGCGCTTGCCGCCGGCGAGCTTGCGGATCTGCGAGATGTGCAGCAGACCGTCCTTGCCCGGGAGCAGCGACACGAACGCGCCGAAGGTGGTGGTCTTGACGACCGTACCCAGGTAGCGCTCGCCGACCTCCGGCATGGTCGGGTTGGCGATGCCGTTGATCGTGGCGCGGGCGGCCTCGGCCTGCGAGCCGACCTGGGCACCGATGTAGATGGTGCCGTCGTCCTCGATCGTGATCTCGGCGCCGGTGTCCTCCTGGATCTGGTTGATCATCTTGCCCTTCGGGCCGATGACCTCGCCGATCTTGTCCACGGGGATCTTGACGGTGATGATCCGCGGGGCGTTCGGGGACATCTCGTCCGGCGTGTCGATCGCTTCCATCATCACGTCGAGGATGTGGAGGCGGGCGTCACGGGCCTGCTTGAGAGCGGCGGCCAGGACGGAGGCGGGGATGCCGTCCAGCTTGGTGTCGAGCTGGAGGGCGGTGACGAACTCCTTGGTGCCGGCGACCTTGAAGTCCATGTCGCCGAAGGCGTCCTCCGCACCGAGGATGTCGGTGAGGGCGACGTAGTGCGTCTCGCCGTTGATCTCCTGGGAGATCAGGCCCATGGCGATACCGGCGACGGGGGCCTTGAGGGGCACACCGGCGTTCAGCAGCGACATGGTGGAGGCGCAGACCGAGCCCATGGACGTCGAGCCGTTCGACCCGAGGGCCTCGGACACCTGACGGATCGCGTAGGGGAACTCCTCGCGCGTCGGGAGGACCGGGACCAGGGCGCGCTCGGCGAGCGCTCCGTGGCCGATCTCGCGGCGCTTGGGGGAGCCGACGCGGCCGGTCTCGCCCACCGAGTACGGCGGGAAGTTGTAGTTGTGCATGTAGCGCTTGCGGGTCACCGGGGAGAGGGTGTCCAGCTGCTGCTCCATGCGGAGCATGTTGAGGGTGGTGACGCCCAGGATCTGGGTCTCGCCACGCTCGAACAGCGCGGAGCCGTGCACGCGCGGGATGGCCTCGACCTCGGCGGCCAGGGTGCGGATGTCGGTGACACCGCGGCCGTCGATGCGCTTCTTCTCCTTGATGACGCGCTCACGGACCAGGGACTTGGTCAGCGAGCGGTACGCGGCGGAGATCTCCTTCTCGCGGCCCTCGAACTCCGGGAGGAGCTTCTCGGCGGCGAGACCCTTGACGCGGTCCAGCTCGGCCTCGCGGTCCTGCTTGCCGGCGATGGTCAGCGCGGAGGCGAGCTCCGGGCGGACGGCGGCGGTGAGGGCCTCCAGGACGTCGTCCTGGTAGTCGAGGAAGATCGGGAACTCGCCGGTCGGCTTGGCGGCCTTCGCGGCGAGGTCGGCCTGCGCACGGCAGAGCACCTTGATGAAGGGCTTCGCGGCGTCCAGACCGGAGGCGACGACCTCCTCGGTCGGCGCCTCGGCGCCGCCCTGCACGAGCTGGATGGTCTTCTCAGTGGCCTCGGCCTCGACCATCATGATCGCGACGTCGCCGTCCTCCAGGACGCGACCGGCGACGACCATGTCGAAGACGGCGTCCTCAAGCTCGGTGTGCGTCGGGAACGCGACCCACTGGCCGTTGATCAGCGCGACGCGGACGCCGCCGACCGGGCCGGAGAAGGGCAGACCGGCCAGCTGCGTGGACGCGGAGGCGGCGTTGATCGCCACGACGTCGTACAGGTGGTCGGGGTTGAGCGCCATGATCGTGGCGACGACCTGGATCTCGTTGCGCAGGCCCTTCTTGAAGGACGGGCGCAGCGGGCGGTCGATCAGGCGGCAGGTGAGGATCGCGTCCTCGGACGGCCGGCCCTCACGGCGGAAGAAGCTGCCGGGGATCTTGCCGGCGGCGTACATCCGCTCCTCGACGTCCACCGTGAGGGGGAAGAAGTCGAGCTGGTCCTTGGGGTTCTTGGAGGCGGTGGTGGCCGACAGCACCATGGTGTCGTCGTCCAGGTACGCCACGGCGGAGCCTGCGGCCTGCTTGGCCAGGCGGCCCGTCTCGAAGCGGATGGTGCGGGTGCCGAAGGAGCCGTTGTCAATGACGGCCTCGGCGTAGTGGGTCTCGTTCTCCACTAGCGTTTTCTCCGTTACTTGTCGTCTTTCGTCCCTCCCCGCCCGTGTGGCGGGGGGACGGTGGCGGAGAAGCGCTGTCTGGTGCGGGCCGGTCTTCGATCGAAGCACCCGGGTTTCCTGCCCGGGGGCCACTACCGAGGACCGGCGGCTGCGAGGCGCGCTTCTCCTCGTTCGTTTCGTACGTTGTCGTGCTGTCGTGCGTTGTCGTGCTGTGTCGTGCGTATTGCGTTGTGCTACCACACTACAAAGCGGCAGTGACACTCCGCACGTTTCCGCACAAACGGCAAAGGGAGCGGCTCCCGATCGTTTCGGGACCCGCTCCCCTCACGGCGTCTTACTTGGCGCCCGCCGCACCGCGGCGGATGCCCAGGCGGTCGACCAGCGCACGGAAGCGCTGGATGTCCTTCTTGGCCAGGTACTGCAGCAGCCGGCGGCGCTGACCGACCAGGATCAGCAGACCACGACGGGAGTGGTGGTCGTGCTTGTGGGTCTTGAGGTGCGCCGTCAGGTCCGAGATACGGCGCGAGAGCATGGCGACCTGGACCTCGGGGGAGCCGGTGTCGCCCTCCTTCTGACCGAACTCGGTGATGAGCTGCTTCTTCGTAGCGGCGTCGAGCGACACGCGTACTCCTCGTAGTCTGAGATGTGCCACCGAGTGCCCCTGGTCCACTTCTCAGGGGAGCTTCCGTAACTCGGGAGGCGGGATCCGCTGGGCGCGGCCTCCGGAGCGGTGAGCTCCAGGGGTGCGTACACAAACGGCCGCTACACAGCGTACCAGCCTGGGGGGACACCTCGGTCCAGCTCTGTGAAGGGCCCTGACCGGGGCGGATACGGCCACTAGGGTGATCTGCATCTACGTGTAGACGTAGATCACGTCGGTTCGTCGGGAAGGGGTCGCTTCGCCATGGCGGAGACGGAGCAGGAGATCAAGGCACGCAAGGAGCGGGAGCGGGACGAGCTGTACGCCCTCGACATCTCGGGCGTGGAGTGGCGCAGCGCGCCGGGCACGGAGGAGCACGAGGAGCGCGTCGAGATCGCCGACCTGCCCGACGGGGCGGTGGCCATGCGCTCGTCGCTCGACCCGGACACCGTGCTGCGGTACACGGAGGCGGAGTGGACGGCCTTCGTGCTGGGCGCCCGGGACGGCGAGTTCGATCTGGAGCCGGCTCCGGAGGAGCAGTAGTCGTACACAAAGGAAAAGGGGCTGCACGCACGCGTGCCGCCCCTTTCCCATGTCTACGTTTCTTCAGCTGGTCATCGCCCGTGCCCGCGCGTACACGTCGAAGACGGCCAGGGACAGCGGGATCAGGGTGAGCAGGACGAAGCTCTCGGCGATCTCCAGGAAGCGGCCCCAGAAGGGGGTGACTCCGCGCTTCGGGGTGATCAGTCCGACGGCGGTGACCAGCGCGGTGGACGCTGCTACGGCCGCCGCGAGCCAGACACTGCGGATGTCCAGGGAGTTCGGGTCGCCGAGGAACGCGTCCCGCACGTACGCGTGCGGCGGGTTCAGGGCGAGGCCGAGGCCCAGGAAGACGAGAGCGGCGAGGCCCGCGGCGAGGGTGGCGCCGACCTGGGCGGTGTAGCGGAACAGGTGGGCGCGCATCAGCATCGCGACGCCGGTGGCGAGGGCGAGGAGCTGCGCCCAGGTGTTGCTGGAGAAGCCGAGGACGATCGAGGCGCCGACGGAGACGAGGGCGCAGCCGCCGACCAGGCCGACGAGGAGTTCGTGGCCGCGGCGGGCACGGGCCGCGATGCGTTCGGCGTCGACGGGCTCCTGGGCCACGGGTTCGCCGTCGCCGTAGCCGCCGCGGTTGGGGTGGGGCGGTTCGAAGCCGATGGGCAGGCGGGCGAAGCGCATGGACAGGCCCGGCAGGAAGGCGAGCGCGCATACGGAGAGCGGGGCGCAGACGGCGGCCGTCTCGATGGGCTTCAGGTGGGTGAGCATCGCGACGAACGTCGTCAACAGGCCGATGGCGGAGGCGAAGACGAAGGCCACGAAGGGGCCGTCTCCGCCGGGTGACACCAGGGTGAGGACCACGGCGGCGACGAGGACGGCGGCGCAGGCCAGCAGGAACTGGAGCCGTCCGATGCCTTCTCCTTCGGAGAAGGGGAGCAGTCCGGAGCCCGCCACGGCGATGTTCGGGAGCGCGCCCAGGCCCAGGGCGACCGCCGAGCCCCGGTCGTCGTACACACGTGCGCGTACGCAGGCGATGGTGACGAGGAGGATGCCGGCGAGGCCGGCGACGATGCCCTGGAGGCTGTTCATGTCGTGGTGGATCTGGGAGCTCCAGGCCACGAACGCGAGCAGCGCGGGCAGGATTGCGCCCGCGACGAGACCGGCGGCGCGCGTCAACTCGCCGTTCCACAGGGCACGGTCACGGGTGACGGCGGCGGCGACCGCTTCGGAGACGTCGTCGTAGACGGCCGGCGGCAGCGAGTCGGCGAAGGGGCGCAGGGTGAGCAGTTCGCCGTCGAGGATGCGCTGTGCGGCGAAGGAGCGGGCGCCGTCGAGGACGGTGCCGTCGCGGCGTACGAGGTGGTAGCCGACGGGGGCGCCCTCGGCGAGGCTCTGCTGGGACAGCCGCAGGATCTCGGGGTACAGGTCGGCGACCGGTACGTCGTCGGGCAGGGCCACGTCGATCCGGCTGTCGGGCGCCACGATGGTGACCCGGCAGAAGCCGAAGCCCATGCCCGCCCCGGAAGAGGCTCCGGTGCCCGTTCCGCCGGTCGCGCCGGTCGGCGCGGAGGCCGTGATGCTCACCTGCTGTTCCCCCTTGTCAGTGACGGACGGTCCGCAAAGCTGCCGCGCGCGTCCAGCGTGTAGTTCCGCCGTAAAGATCCTGTGCAGGTCGCGCCGTGCCACCCGTCCCGTCGGTCGACCGCGCCGTCGCGCCCGGCACTCAACGGGATCCGACGGGATCCGCCCGCCGCGAACACTGCGGTTTTGCCCGGTTTTCCCGGAACGATTCGCAACTGCTCACACGTCTCACGGGCACCCTACCGCCCGCCGTTGTCAGTGGTTGTCAGTAGGATCGCGCAGTGCGGATCGGCGTCCGCCCGACACGGGGCGGCGGACGAAACAACTCGGTCCGGCAAGGGAATTGGTGCGTAGTGAGCCAGATCGTCGTCAAACGCCCGCCGAGGTCGCTGCCGAAGGAAGTGCCCACGGACGAGGTCATGCTGCAGGCTCCGCCGGAGCTGCCGCGCGGCCAGCAGGAGGGCGCCATGATGCAGCTCCTGCCCATGCTCGGCATGGGCGGGTCGGTGGTGTTCTTCTTCAACCCCAGTGCCCAGCCGTTCATGAAGATCATGGGCATGGTGATGATCGCGTCCACGGTCGCGATGGGCGTCTCGATGCTGGTCCGCTACCGCCGGGGCAACCAGGGGCAGATGGCCGACATGCGCCGTGACTATCTGCGCTATCTGTCGCAGACCCGGCGTACGGCCCTGGAGACCGCGCGCTCCCAGCGCGACGCCCAGTACTACCTGCACCCTTCGCCGGAGCAACTGTGGGCGTTGGTCGCCGAGGGCAGCCGGGTCTGGGAACGCCGCACGAACGACGAGGACTTCGGACAGGTGCGGGTCGGCCTCGGTCCGCAGGGTCTCGCCACTCCCCTGATCCCGCCGGACACCGCCCCGGTCGACGAGCTGGAGCCGCTGACCGCGGGCGCGATGCAGCGTTTCCTGGCCACGCACAGCACTCTTGAGGACCTGCCGATGGCGGTCTCGCTGCGCGCCTTCTACCACGTGACGATCAGCGGCGAACCGGCCACCGTGCGCGGCACCGCGCGCGCCGTCGCCGCCTCCCTCGCCTCGATGCACTCCCCCGAGGACCTCGTCATCGCCGTCGCCACCGGGCGCGAGTCGGTGCCCGAGTGGGAGTGGGCCAAGTGGCTCCCCCACGCGCAGGCGCCGGGTCTCGCGGACGGCGCGGGCAGCATGCGCCTGATCGCCACCGACCCGATGGAGCTGGAGGAGATGCTCACGGACCGGCTCCAGGGCCGTCCGCGTTTCCACCCGGCCGGAGCGCCGGTGCCCGAACAGCCTCATCTGGTGGTCGTGTTGGACGGCGTCTCCCTGCCGCCGACCTCCTTCCTGGCGAGCCCGGAGGGCCTCCAGGGGGTGACGATCGTCGAAGTCGTGCCCGGCGACCTCAGCAGCGGCCGGGGCGACCTCTCTGTCGTCGTGCACCCGAAGGAACTCCGCCTGGAGTCGGGCCACGGCATGGTCTACGAAGGCACGCCCGACGTGCTGTCGTACGAGGCCGCCGAGGCGCTGGCCCGGCAACTGGCGCCACTGCGCATGGTGTCGGGCGGTGACGACGACGAACCGCTGCTCGCCAACCTGGAGTTCACGGATCTGCTGAACCTGGGCGACGCGGCCTCCGTGGACCCGAAGCGGACCTGGCGCCCGCGCTCGACGGCGGAGCGGCTGCGGGTTCCGATCGGGCTCGGCGAGGACGGCCGGCCCGTGATGCTCGACCTCAAGGAGGCGGCCCAGGAGGGCATGGGCCCGCACGGCCTGTGTGTCGGCGCCACCGGTTCCGGCAAGTCGGAGCTGCTGCGCACGCTGGTCCTCGGTCTCGCGGTCACCCACTCCTCGGAGACGCTGAACTTCGTCCTCGCGGACTTCAAGGGCGGTGCGACCTTCGCCGGGATGGCGCAGATGCCGCATGTGGCAGCCGTGATCACCAACCTGGCCGACGACCTGACGCTCGTCGACCGTATGGGTGACTCGATCCGCGGTGAGTTGAACCGCCGCCAGGAGATGCTCCGCGACGCGGGCAACTACGCCAACATCCACGACTACGAGAAGGCGCGCGCCGCGGGTGCCCCCCTGCAGCCCGTCCCGTCGCTCGTCCTGGTGATCGACGAGTTCAGCGAACTCCTCACCGCCAAGCCGGACTTCATCGAGATGTTCGTGCAGATCGGCCGCATCGGCCGTTCGCTGGGTGTGCATCTGCTGCTGGCCTCGCAGCGCCTGGAGGAGGGCCGGCTGCGCGGCCTGGAGACCTATCTGTCGTACCGGATCGGTCTGCGCACGTTCTCGGCGGCCGAGTCGCGAGCCGCGCTCGGCGTGCCGGACGCCTACGAACTGCCGAACGTGCCGGGTTCCGGCTTCCTGAAGTACGGCACCGACGAGATGGTCCGCTTCAAGGCGGCGTACGTCTCCGGGGTGTACCGCACCGGTTCGCAGCAGGCCGCCGCGCTCGGCGGACCGCTCCCGGTGGACCGCAGGCCCGTGCTGTTCACGGCCGCGCAGGTGCCGGTGCAGTACGCGCCCGTGCCGCGTCAGCGTCAGGCGGAGACGCCGGACGAGAAGGACGACGCGCTCGCCGACACCGTGCTCGACGTGATCGTGCGGCGGCTTGAGGCGCAGGGTCCGGCCGCCCACCAGGTGTGGTTGCCCCCGCTGGACAGCCCGCCGTCGCTCGACTCCCTGCTGCCCGGACTCGCCGCGGTGCCGGGGCGGGGCATGACCCAGCCCGGCTACGGGGCCGCCGGCCGGCTCGTCGTCCCGGTCGGCCTGGTCGACAAGCCGTACGAGCAGCGGCGCGACCCGCTGTGGACCGACTTCGGCGGCGCGGCCGGCCATATGCAGATCCTCGGCGGTCCGCAGTCCGGCAAGTCGACGCTGCTGCGCTCGCTCATCGCGTCGTTCGCGCTCACCCACACCCCGCGCGAAGTGCAGTTCTACGCACTGGACTTCGGCGGTGGCGGCCTGTCGGCGGTGGCCGGTCTGCCGCATGTGGGCGGGGTGGCCTCCCGGCTCGACCCGGAGAAGGTCCGGCGTACGGCGGCCGAGGTCTACGGCGTGATGACCCGCCGCGAGGAGTACTTCCGTACGGCCGGGATCTCCTCGATCGCCGAGTTCCGCGCCCGCCGCGCGCGGGGCGACATCTCGGTGGCCGACCAGCCCTGGGGTGACGTCTTCCTCGTCATCGACGGCTGGGGCAACTTCCGTACGGACTACGAGGCGTTGGAACCGCTGGTGCTGGACATCGCGGCCCGCGGCCTCGGTTACGGCATCCATGTGGTCCTCACCGCTTCGCGCTCCATGGAGGTCCGCGCGAACATGAAGGACCACCTGATGAACCGTCTGGAGCTGCGGCTCGGCGACCCGATGGACTCGGAGTTCGACCGCAAGGTCGCGGCCAACGTGCCCACGGGTGTGCCCGGTCGGGGCCAGACCCCGCAGAAGCAGCACTTCATGGCGGCGGTCCCGCGTATCGACGGTCTGTCCTCGGACACGGACCTCGCGGAGGCGACGACGGCCCTCACGGCGGAGGTCGCCCGGCACTGGCAGGAGCCGGGCGCGCCCGAAGTCCGGCTGCTGCCTAGGGAGTTCGCGGCGACCCAGCTGCCGCCCGGCGACCTCTTCCCGAACCGGGGCATCTCCTTCGCCCTCGACGAGGACAACTTGGAGCCGGTGTTCGTCGACTTCGACCAGGACCCGTTCTTCCTGGTCTTCGGCGAGAGCGAGTCCGGCAAGTCGAACCTGCTCAAGCTGCTGATCAAGCGCCTCGGCGAGCGCTACGACGGCAACGCGTGCAAGCTGTTCGTGGTCGACAACCGGCGTTCCCTGCTGGGTGTGACCCCGCCCTCGCACCTGGCCGAGTACATCCCCATGTCGAACCAGATGCAGCACCACATGGACGCGCTGGTCGACCTGATGCAGCGCCGGACACCGACGTCCGACGTCACGCCGCAGCAGCTCCGGGACCGGAGTTGGTGGCGGGGTCCGCAGGTCTTCGTGATCATCGACGACTACGACCTGGTGTCCACGTCGAGCGGCAACCCGCTTTCGGGGCTGACGGAACTCCTGCCGTTCGCCCGGGATGTAGGCGTGCGCTTCATCATCGCCCGCTCCACGGCGGGTGCGGGGCGCGCCGGTTACGAGTCGTTCATGCAGCGGATGAAGGAACTCGGCGCCCAGGGCGTGGTGTTGGCGGGCGACCCGGCCGAGGGCGACCTGCTGGGCGGGGTCAGGCCGCGGCCGATGCCCGCCGGGCGGGGCGTGTTCGTGTCCCGGAAGCGGGGGAAGCCGCTGGTCCAGATCGGACGGGTCCCGGACGGCGACGAGTAAGGCCCGGGTGAACCGACGGGTTCCTCAGAACGTGGTGAGGGCGACGACCGTGCTGCCGTGCATGAGGAAGACCCGGTTTCCGTCGGCGGCCAGGCGGGTGTAGTCGGTACGGGGGAACTCGTACCGCCACAGCCTCCCCCCGTCGATCGCGTTCGCGGCGTCGAGCTCCATGGGCTCGGTCTGCACCACGCTCTTGTCGATCGACCAGACCGCGTGCCCCTGCGGCAGCGCACGGCCGGCGTAGAGAGCCGTGCCCGCGGAGTCGGAGTAGCCGGACCACAGCTGCCGGCCGTCGCGCGGGTCCAGACGTCTGGGATAGATGCCCTCCGTGGCGTAAAGCCTGCTCCCGGAGACCGTCACCGGCCCCCATCGCTCCCGGTAGAGGTCCCCGTGGGGCTTGGCGCTCCAGATCCGCTCGCCGTCACCGATCCGCACCGCGTCCAGGGTTTTGCCGCCGAGGTACACGGTGTCGCCCCGGACGGTCGGCCGGACCCCGACGACGACATGGTCGAGGCGATTCCACGCCATCCGGCCGTTGCTCGTGTCGACCGCCAGGAAGTTGCCGTCGGTCGTCCCCATGACCATCCGGCCCGGGCCGACGGCAGCCGGGGCGAACACCTTCTTGCGGAAGTCGGCCGGTACCGTCGCCGTCCACCCGACCTTCGCGTCCGCGCGGCGCACGCTGCGCAGCCGGTCGTCCTTGGTGATGACGTACACCGACTCCGCGTCGGCGGCGAGGAGTTGTGCCGCCTCGGCCGCCGGGCAGGTCCACTTGGCTTCTCCGGTGGACGGGACGTACGTACGCAGCGCGCCCTGGCTGTCCGTGCCCACGACCAGCCGGTCGGAGAGCGACAGATAACCGCTCTTCGTCACGACGCGGGGCGCGCTCCAGCGGCGTTTGCCGTCCTTGACGCCGTGGGCCACGATGCCGCCGCTCGCGGCGCCGAACACGAGGACGTCCCGCACCGGCAGCAGATACGGCGAGTAGACGTCCGCGGCGTTCTCCAGCGTCCAGAGGCCGGTGGGCCGGCCCAGAGAGCCGGAGACCTTGTCGGCGACGACGGCCATCTTCGCCGTGGGGGTGGGCACCGCCGGCGGGACGGTGAAGGGGCTGTTCGTCAGACGGGCGCTCGTACCGCCGCCGCCTCCCGTGCCGAGCAGCCAGGCCGTCGTACCGCCCCCGGCGGCGACCACCACACCCGTGGTGGACAGTCCGGTGAGCAGCCGCCGCCGCGTCAACGCCCGTCTGGCGCCCGGCAGTTGGGTGGACACGTCGGTGGTCATGCGGGCGGCGCCGGTCTCGCGGTCCTTGATGGCGTCGGCGAGCCGTCCCCGCTTCCAGGCCCGGTCGGCACGCTTGGGTACGTCCATCACCCGCACGATGTCGGCGAGTTCGGGACGCTCCGCCGGGTCCTTGGCGAGGCAGGGCTCGACCAGTGCCCTCAACTGCGGCTTCACGCCGTCGAGTCGAGGCTCCCCGTGGACGACCGCGTACTGCACGACGGCCACATGGGAGCCCTCGAAGGTGCGCTTTCCGGTGATCGCGTAGGCGAGTACCGCGCCCAGCGAGAACACGTCCGCGGCGGGGGTCACGCGCCGGCCGAGCACCTGCTCGGGGGCGCCGTAGCCCGGGGTGACGGGGGCCTGGCCGGTGGTGGTGAGAGTCAGTCCGTGTTCGGGGCGGGCGATGCCGAAGTCGATGACGCGTGGCCCGTCCGAGGTGAGCACGATGTTCGGCGGCTTGAGATCGCGGTGGATGAAGCCCGCCGCGTGGATGTCGGCGAGGGTGTCCGCCAGGGAGGCGCCCAGGGCGCGCAGCGCGGGCTCGGTGAGCGGGCCGTGCGCCTCGACCGCCTCGGCCAGGGTGAGCCCGGCGAGGAACTCGCTGGCGATCCACGGCCGCGTCCCCTCGGTGCGTGCCTCCAGTACGGCGGCAACTCCCTTGCCGCGCACGGCCTGTGCGGCCTGCGCCTCCCGGACGAAACGCTGGGCGAGCTCGGTGTCGTAGGCGAGTTCGGGGCGTAGCACCTTGACCGCGGCGAGGGTGCCGGGGCCGTCCTGGCCGAGGTAGACCTTGCCCATGCCGCCTTCGCCGATGACGCCGAGCAGACGGTAGGGACCGAGGCGGATCGGGTCACCGGTGCCGAGAGGGTTCATCGTGGGTGTCCTTCTGCGGGTGGAGCGCGGCGGTCACCTGAGCGGGTAGGCGGACAACCGGTCGTCGTCCACGGCGAGGACCAACCGGGCCTCCGGGTACGCGTGGAAGTGTTTTCCGGTTGTTCGGTACGTAAGTACGGTTCTGTGGTCCGCGAGGTTCACCGCCCTCAGTTGCAGCCCGTTCCGGTAATACGCGTAGCGGGTGCCGACTACCGGCTGCCAGAGGGTGTAGGCCTCCGTCGCCTCGGTGGTCGCCTCGGTCCACAGGACCTTGCCCGTCGCGGCGTCGAGCGCCGTGAGCCCGATGCCCGACCCGACGGTGTACACCACGCCCTTCGCCGGCGTCGGCGGGCCGTAGATCTTCCCGGCCTCGGTGGCCCACGCCGGTGCGCCGTCGCTCAGTCGCAGCGCCCGCAACGGGGAACCGCCGAGGTAGAGATACCTCTCGTCGACGGCCAACTCGCCGCGGATCGCGTCGGGATCACTGACGTTGTACGGCGTGTCCCACAGGACCGCTCCGCTGCGGATGTCCCGTACGACGAGCTGCGTCTGCGTCTCCGCCGTCGCCTGGAGGGTCACCAGGCGCTCGCCGACGACCCTCGCGGCGACGAAGTGCAGCCGTCGGCTCCCGCTCGACCGCTGCGGCAGGGTCTGCGTCCAGAGCGTCCGGCCGGTTCCGAGGTCGACGGCGCGCAGCGTCCAGGTCTGTGCGGGCAGGAAGCCCTTGTCCGCCGGGACCTGCCCCTGGCCCACCGACACGTACGCGATGTCGCCGAAGACGCAGAGGAGTTGGTTCGGTACGAGGGTGGGCGTGGCATTCGTGAGGACGGCCGGGGTCGGCCGCACGGCGTCCGCGCCGTCGTTCCAGGTGTCGACCGACACCGACTCCCCTGCCTGGGCGGGGTCGTGACCGAGCAGGTACAACTGCCCTTCCTGTACGGCCGTCTGCCACCAGTTGGCCGTGACGCGCACCTCGCCCTGCACCCGCCCGGTGGTGGGCGCGAGGCGTTCGGCGGTCGCGTTCAGCGGCAGCCAGATCGACCCGTCGGCCTGATACGGCACGACCAGGCCCCAGCCCAGCACGTCGAGGTCCTTGCCGCCGTACTGCCACAGCGGTTCGAGGTTGCGCGTCTGCGGGGTCGCCTTCGCGGCGGGAGTGGTGGTGTGCTCACGCCCCCGGTACCACCAGACGCCACCCGCGGCGGCGGTCGCCGCGAGCACCCCGCTCACGGCGAGGAGCCCACGGCGCGAGGGACCGGACACCGACGTGACGTCCGTGGTGCCGTCCTCGGCCGCCGGGGCGGGCAGCCGCGG
>NZ_JAWOAI010000136.1:0-20610 GCF_033194735.1 Streptomyces sp. W16 | reverse complement strand
GCCCCAGTCACCGGAGATACGGCCCAGCGCCGGGAAGCGGGCGGTGCGGCCGTCGGGCCGCATGCCGACGCAGTTGATGCCCGCCCCGCACACGACGGCGACGCCCCGCGGCTCGGGGATGCCCGCCCGCAGCACCGCGAACGTGTCGTTGCGGACCGCCACACTCGTGCCCCACGCGCGCGCGTGCAGCGCGGCGGCCAACTGCTCCTCCTCCACGGGGAAGTCGGCGTTGGCGAGACAGGCCGACACATGCTCGACCGCGCTCACTCCGGCGTCCGCGAAGGCGCGGGCGACGGCTTCGGCGACGTTGTCCACGGCCGTGTCGATGCCCACGACCGGGGGCCGGAACCCGCCGCCGCGGGCCGTGGCGAGGACTTCTCCGTCGGCCGCCACGACCGCGACGTCGGTCTTGCTGTTGCCCGCGTCGATGGCGAGGACACTTGCGGTCAGGCCCACGCGAGGTGCTCCCGGTTGTGCGCGATCAGCTGGTCGGTCAGGGCTTCGGCGTACTCGTACTGGCCGATCAGGGGGTGCGAGAGCAGCGCCCGGAACACCCGGTCCCGGCCACCGCGCAGCGCGGCCTCCAGGGCGAGGTCCTCGTACGCCGTCACGTTGGCCATCAACCCCGCGTACAGCGGGTCGACTTCGGCCACGGCGAGCGGAGTCGGGCCCTTCGCGCCGACGGCGGCCTGCACCTCGATCACCGCGTCGTCCGGCAGGAAGGGCAGCGTCCCCTTGTTGTACGTGTTCACGACTTGGTAGGGGCTCCCGCCCCCGCCGAGCAGCGAGGCGGCCAGGTCCACGGCGGCTTCGGAGTAGTAGGCCCCGCCGCGCTTGGCGAGCAGCTCCGGCTTCTCGTCGAGGGCCGGGTCGGCGTACATCTTCAGCAACTCACGTTCCATCTCGGCCACTTGGGAGGCCCGGGACGGCTTGGTCCGCAGTTCCCGTACGACCTCGTCGTGCGCGTAGAAGTAGCGCAGGTAGTACGACGGGACGACGCCGAGCCGGTCGAGCAGCACCCGGGGCAGGCTCAGGTCGGCGGCGATGTCGTCGCCGAACTCGCCGAGCAGCTTGGGTAGTACGTTCTCGCCCTCGGGGCCGCCGAGCCGCACACCGGTCTCCCAGGTGAGGTGGTTGAGGCCCACATGGTCGAGGTGCACATCGTTCGGGGTGACCCCGAGGAGCCCGGCGAACTTCCGCTGGAAGCCGATCGCCACGTTGCACAGGCCAACTGCCTTGTGTCCGGCCTGGAGCAGGGCCCGGGTCACGATCCCCACCGGGTTGGTGAAGTCGATGATCCAGGCGTCCGGGTTCGTACGGCGGACCCGTTCCGCGATGTCGAGAACGACCGGCATGGTCCGCAGCGCCTTGGCGAGGCCGCCCGCGCCTGTCGTCTCCTGGCCGACGCAGCCGCACTCCAGCGGCCAGGTCTCGTCCTGCTCGCGGGCGGCCTGTCCGCCGACGCGGAGCTGGAGCAGCACCGCGTCGGCGCCCTCGACGCCGGCGTCCAGGTCGAACGTCGTGACGATCTTGCCGGGGTGCCCCTGCTTGGCGAAGATCCGGCGGGCCAACCCGCCCACCAGTTCCAGGCGTTCGGGCGCCGGGTCGACGAGGACGAGTTCCTCGACGGGCAGGGTGTCCCTCAACCGGGCGAAACCGTCGATGAGTTCGGGGGTGTAGGTCGAGCCTCCGCCGACCACGGTGAGTTTCATACGTGGTTAACCCTTCACTCCGGTGAGCGTGACGCCCTCGACGAACGCCTTCTGCGCGAAGAAGAACACGAGGATCACGGGGGCCATGACCAGCACGGTCGCGGCCATGGTGAGGTTCCAGTCGGTGTGGTGCGCGCCCTTGAACGACTCCAGGCCGTAACTCAGCGTCCAGGCACCGGGGTTCTCGGACGCGTAGATCTGCGGCCCGAAGTAGTCGTTCCAGGCGTAGAAGAACTGGAAGAGCGCCACGGCCGCGATACCGGGCTTGGCCATCGGCAGCACGACCCGTACGAGCGTCTTGAACTCGCCGCAGCCGTCGACCTTCGCCGCGTCCAGGTACTCGTTCGGGATGGTCATCAGGAACTGGCGGAGCAGGAAGATCGAGAACGCGTCCCCGAACGCCATCGGGATGATCAGCGGCCACAGCGTGCCCGAGAGGTCCAACTGCTTCGACCAGAAAAGGTACATGGGGATGATCACGACCTGCGGCGGCAGCATCATCATCGAGATGACCAGCATCAGCGACAGATTCCGGCCCCGGAAGCGGAACTTGGCGAGCGCGTACGCCACCGGGATCGACGATACGACGGTCAGGACGGTGCCGAGACCGGCGTAGATCAGCGTGTTCTTCCACCAGGTGAGGAAGCCCGGGGTGTCGAAGACCTTCTTGTAGTTGCCCCACTCCCAGGTGTGCGGGATCAGATCGCGGCTCAGGGCCTGGCTGTCGCTCATCAGCGAGGTCAGGAACACGAACACGAAGGGGAGCGTGAAGAAGAGGGCCGCGGCGACGCCGAGCGAGTGGACCGCGATCCACTCCATGAGCGCCTTGCGGCGGGCGACGCGCTCGGCGGGGGTGACGGGAGTGCGCAACTCCACTGGTTTGTCGAGTACTTGGGCCATGGTCAGTCACCTGCCAGGTTGAGGCCGCCCCGGCGCCGCATCAGGAACGCGGTGAACACCATCGACAGGGCGAACAGGACGAGTGCCACCACGCAGGCCGAGCCGTAGTCGAAGCGCTGGAAGCCGAGGTTGTAGACGAGCTGGGGGAGGGTGAGCGTGGACTTCTCCGGGTAGCCGGGCTCGAACTGCGTGCCCGCGCCTTGGATGACGCCCGACGCGACCTTCCCGGCGATCAGCGGCTGTGTGTAGTACTGCATGGTCTGGATCACGCCGGTGACGACGGCGAACATCACGATGGGCGAGATGTTCGGCAGCGTGACGTACCGGAACCGCTGCCAGGCCGAGGCGCCGTCCAACTCGGCCGCCTCGTACTGCTCTTGGGGTACGTCGAGCAGCGCGGCCATGAAGATGACCATGAGGTCGCCGATGCCCCAGAGGGCGAGCAGGGTGAGCGCCGGTTTGGACCAGGTGGGGTCGTTGAACCAGCCCGGGGCCGGGATGCCGACCTTCTCCAGGATCGAATTGACCGGCCCGGTACCGGGGTTGAGGAGGAACGCGAACGCCATCGTCGCGGCCACCGGCGGGGCGAGATACGGCAGATAGAAGAGCGTGCGGAAGACGCCCGTCGCCGTCTTGATCTTGGTGATCAACAGGCCGACGCCGAGCCCGAACACGACCCGGAGCGAGACCATCACCACGACCAGCCACAGCGTGTTGCGCATCGCGGGCCAGAAGTACGGATAGTTCTTGAAGACGTACGTCCAGTTCTTCGTCCCCACCCACGTCGGCGGCTTGAAACCGTCGTAGTGCATGAACGAGAAATAGACCGTCGAGATCAGCGGATACGCGAAGAAGACCGCGAAGCCGATCAGCCAGGGCGACATGAAGGCGAGTGTGCGAAGCGCCGACTTACGGCGCTTCGACGCCAGGGTAACTGTGCTCATGCTGGGGCTACTTCGCCTGCGCGATGTCGGTGTCGATCTGCTTGGCGGTGCTCTTCAAGGCGGAGTCCAGGTCCTTCACCTTGCCGCTCTCGTAGTCGTATCCGAGGTTCTGGATCGTCGTCAGATACACACCGCCGTTGATGGAGGCGGGACTTGTCGTCGAGTACTGGTTCGACGCGATGTCCAGGAAGGTCTTGAAGCGCGGGTCGTACTTCAGCTTCGGGGACTTGAGGGCGGCGAGGGTGGAGGGCACGTTGTGGATGGCGTTGGAGAAGCCGACCACCGCGTCCGTGTCCGTGGTGATGTACTTGACGAACTCCCAAGCGGCGTTCTGCTTCTTGCTGTTGGCGGCGATCCCGGTGATCGTGCCGGTGATGTAGCCCTTGCCGTACTGGGCGACCTGGTCGTCCGGGACGGGCAGCGGGGCAACTCCGATGTCCAGCTTGGGATTTGCGGCCGTGGCCATCCCCAGCCGCCACTCACCGTCGAGCTGCATCGCGACCTGACCGGTGTGGAAGGGGTGCTTGTCGCCCCACTCGTCGCCGAGCGTGGAGCGGTAGCTCTCCAGCTTCTTGAATCCGCCGAGTTCGTCGACCAGGTTCTTCTGCAGGGTGAATCCGGCCTTGAACGCGGGGTCCGTGGCGAGCGCCGACTTTCCGCTCTTGTCGAAGTACGTCGGCGAGAACTGCGCGAAGAGGTGCTCGGTCGTGGTCTCCCAGCCGTGGTAGTCCGGCATGAACCCGAGCTGCGAGTACGAGTCACCCTTGGTGATCGTCAACTTCTTGGCGTCGGCCTCGAATTCGGACCACGTCTTGGGCGGGTTGGTGATGCCGGCCTTCTTGAACTCCGTCTTGTTGTAGTAGAGCCCGTACGCGTCGCCCAGCAGGGGAGCGGTGCAGCGGTTGCCGTCGAACTGGGTGTACTCGTTCATCGCCTTCGGGAACGTCGTCTCCGGGTCGATGCCGTCCTTCTTGAAGAAGGGGTTGAGATCGACGAGGGCGCCCGAGGAACAGAACTTGCCGACGTTGTTCGTGGTGAACGACGAGATCACGTCGGGTGACTTGCCGCCGCCGGTGCGCAGCGCCTGGTTGATCTTGTCGTCGGTCATGTTGCCGACGACGTTCACATGGATGTTGGGGTGCGCCTTCTCGAAGCCGGCCACCAGCGACTTCACGGCGCTCAGCTCGGACGCCGCGCTCCAGGCGTGCCAGAAGTTGATGGTGACGTCCTTCGACGCGTCGTCGGAGGCACCGGACGAGGACTGGCCGGTACAGGCGGTGGCGAGCAGGGCGAAGGAGGCGGAGGCGGCGACTGCGACAGCCGCTTTCCGGGATGTTACGGACATCTTCCGGGACGTTCCGGGCATGGCAAGGTCTCCCAAGGGCGGGGCGGGGCGAGGTGGTTGGGGAAGCCGGGTGGGTCGGGGGAGCCGAACCCGGTCTGGGGGAACCGGAGTCGGCCGGTGGGATCAGCGCGAGGTGTCGAAGACCTCGTCGCGGGTCGTTGCCAGCGCGCTCTCCAACGCGCCGCGCAGCACGGGCTGTTCATGGACGTCGCCGACGACGAGCCGGGGCCGCGACGCCGCCAGCTCCTCCAACTCGGCCTGGACGAGGGCACGCAGAGGTTCGCCGCCCGCGGTCAGCGATCCACCGCTGAGGACGACGAGCTCGGGGTCGAGCACGGAGACGAGCGAGGCGAGACCGGTCGCGAGGTGGGTCGCGTAGATCTCCAGGAGCCGCCGCTGGGGCCCGGTGGTGTGGTCGGCGGCGGTGGCGACGAGGGCGGCGGCGACCTCGGCGTGGGGACCCGTCGGAATCTCGGTGATGCCGAGTTCGCGGGCGAGCCCGGGCAGGGCCTGCGAGCCGGCCAGTGCCTGGTAACCACCGCTGTTGGCCTTGGTCACCTGGCGGACCAGGGGCGCTCCCGGCACCGGCAGGAAGCCGACCTCGCCCGCGCCGCCGGTCCAGCCCCGGTGCAGCCGGCCGCCGAGGACCAGGGCGGCGCCGAGACCGCCCTCGTTCCACAGCAGCACGAAGTCGCCGTGCCCGCGGGCCGCGCCGAGCCGCTGCTCGGCTATGGCGACGAGGTTGACGTCGTTCTCGTACTCCACCGGCATCGGCAGCGCGGCGGCGAGTTCGTCGAGGAGCGTCGGCGAGTGCCAGCCCGGCAGGTGCGAGGCGTACCGCAGCCGGCCGGTGTTGGGGTCGAAGGCGCCGGGGGTGGCGATGACCAGGCGGTGGACGTCACCACGGGCCAGTCCGGCCGCCTTGACGGCCCCGTCGAGGGCGTCGGTGACCTGCCGCACGACGGGCTGGGCGGGCCGTCGGCCAGGGGTGGCGAGCTCGAACTCACCCACCGTACGGCCGGTGACGTCGGCGACGGCGGCGCGGATGCGCTCCGGGGTGACGTCGAGCCCGGCGGCGTGGGCGGCGCCCGGATTGACCACGTACAGCTGGGCGTTGGGCCCCGGCCGCCCCTCGCTGGTGCCCGTGGCGAGCACGAGTCCCGCCGCTTCGAGGCGGGCGAGCAGCTGGGAGGCGGTCGGCTTGGAGAGCCCGGTGAGCTTGCCGATCCGGGTGCGGGAGAGCGGGCCGTGTTCCAGGAGGAGGTCCAGGGCGGCGCGGTCGTTCATGGCGCGCAGGACGCGGGGGGTGCCCGGGGTACCCGTGCCCGGGGTGCCGGAGGTTCCTGCCATGTCGTACGCCACCTGCCTTTCGAACTCCCGAACCGCACAGCCTGTCACGTGATCACTGTTAGGAAAGTTTCCTATTGGGTGGGAGGAACGTAAGCCCGGGACGAAGGGGGCGTCAATAGACACCGCCCCCGAGGCAACAGACTCGTTACCTGCGGGGGCGGTGGGGAGGTGCGGGTGTTACCGGGTGTCGTGCCCGGCGTCCTACTTCACGTCGATGTAGTCACCGGCGGCGGTGGCCGCGCCGGTGGTGGAGGTGCCGGCGAAGACGTAGCGGAAGTAACCGTCCTTGGTCGCCTTCACAGTCGTCTTCAGTGCACCGCTCGTGCCGGTGGTGACCGTCTTGACGGTGGTGTAGGTGCTCGAACCCTTCGCCCGGAACTGCAACTTGGCGGGCTGGGACACGTAGCCGGTGTAGACCTCGTTCTCCCAGTCGGCGCGGGTCAGCTTGCCGGTGACGGTGATGGTCTTGCCCTTCTTCACCGGCTCGGGGGCGGCGTTGGCGGTGAGCTTGGCCGCCCGCTGCACCTTGACCTTCCCCTTGCCGCCCCAGGCCGCGAAGTCGGTCGACGAGCTGATCTTCTCGTCGGAGTCGTCGAGGTCGAGGTCGATGTGGCCGTAGAAACCGGCGGCGTTCCAGGTGGCCGCGTCGGCGGCCTCGTAGAGGCTCTCCTGCGGGTCGATCGTGATCGTGTCGGAGCAGGACTCGGTGACGGTGGTGTCCGTCGTCGCCGTCGTCGTGCAGGTCGGCGCGAGGGTGCTCTCGATGTCGTTGTCCATGTCGGCGAGCCGGCCGCGGTAGAGCATGATCCCCGCGAACGTCGTCTTGCTGTCGATGACCAGGTCCGACGGCCGCGTCAGCGTGTACGTCACGGGCACCTTCACCGCTGCGGTGGTGCCGACGACGATCGCCTTCCCCTTGTTGACCGTCACACCGGAGAAGACCAGATCCGGCGTGGCGGCCTGCGCGAGCGGCGCGGCCAGACCGGTCAGGGCCAGGGCACCGGTCAGGGCGGCACCGATGGCGAGCTTTCTCATTCTTGTCCCCACATTCGAAACGGACCCCTGGGCGTTGCGCTCCAGAACAAGGGCCCGTCGTGGGGTGACCTTAGGCATGAGGGGGCTGCGAGGGAAATGAGATCAACCTGTGAAGGTGATCGCATCACGGCTTCGTCACGATGGACAAAGCAGCAGGTGGGAGCGGGTGGCGAGGATTTGGCTGATCTGCCGCAATTGCGCCACTCGTTGGGCGCTTTTCGGCCGCTACGACTCTGCTCCCGAGGCCGATTCGTGATGTCGACGTCGGCCGCTGCCAGCCGCCTCACAGAATCCTGACTTTTGATCAACCCCGTTTGCGGGAGGTGGGAAACGGTGAGTAGGGAGCGGGCATGAGGGTGTGGGCGGGGTGCTGGCGGGAGGCGGCGTGTGTGCTCGCCGTACCCATGGTGATCCAGGTCGGCCTCCAACTCTGGGACCAGCGCGGCGGCGCCTGGGGCGCGGTGGGCGAGCGCCTGTCGGCATGGGCCGCCGTCAGCGTCGTATGGGCCGCCGTGGCATGGCTGTCCCTACGACACCGGGCGCGTACGTCCGGCATCACCCTCACCCCGGACGCCCTCACCGGCCACCAGACACGCCAACTCCGCGTGCCACGGCCCTCGGTGGGCTGGTCCGACCGGATGCGCACGCAACTGAAAGCGGCGGACCGCGCCTCCGTCGCGGCGGAGAAGGGCAGCGAGGAGATCTGGTTCCACTGGCGCCCGGGCCTCCGCAGGCACACGGTCTGGGGCTCGATCACCTTCGACGAGCCTTCGGGGACGGTGCGGCTCGACCTCCGTGAAGGCGCGGTCTACACGGGGGTCTCGGGGGTGCGGCGGGGGGCGTCTTTTGTTGCGCTGTGTCAGGTGGCGAGGGGGTTGGGGTTGGTGGAGGCGGAGAGTTGATGCGAGGGCGGGGGGATAGGGGGAGGCAGGAGTCCGCGACATGATCTGCGGGGCCGGCCCTACTCCCTTCTGCCCTTGCCGAGCGAGTCACCCAATGACTTGAACAGCTGTGCTAGCCGTGCCTCTGCTTCTGCGGGCGGTTCCGGGATGGGCGCGCCAGCAGCGATGTGCTCACCCATCAGCCACAGCACTTCGTACAGGTCCTCGGCGGTGTCGCGGTCGAGGCGCAGGGCAATGTCATCGGTCATGACCGCAAGCTATCGCCCGGAGGACGAACGCCGGGCGTCGGCCGTTTGCTCGCCTCACGTCTTCTGCCTCTTCAGGACACTCGTGTGCCTCTTCTGGACACTCGTGGCAAGATCGTCGACGGACCGACGCAGCTCTCGTTCCGACAGCGAGTCTTTGGTTTGGGGCCGAATCGCTCTACGTAGAGCGATGCTCCGGCACCTACGTCAACCGTGAGTTGAGCCTTCCAAGCGTCGCCGTACAGGACTTGGCGAGCAGCGGCACGCCCCTCGATCAACAGGTGCGGGTCTGCTCCAGGTTTGGGTGACAGGTTGACCTGCCCCACCATTTGGGCTCCAGGCTCGGTGACTAACCGGCAGCCGGGGTGGTGTCGTTCTCGGAGAGTAGTTCGTACTCGATGGGGGTGCGATGACCCAATGCTGAGTGTCGTCGCTGGCGGTTGTAGAAGATCTCGATGAACTCGAAGATCGCGTTGGCCAGTTCGACCCGGGTCTTCCACCGTTTGCGGTTGAGCAGTTCGATCTGCATCGAGGACCAGAACGACTCCATCATCGCGTTGTCCAGGCCGTCTCCGACGGTGCCGAACGACGGCAGAAGGCCGGCGGAGCGGATCCGCTCGCCGAAGACTCAGGAGGTGAACTGGGTTCCGTGATCGGCGTGAACGATCCCGCCTGGCTCAGGGCGGTGGTTGCGGATGGCCATGTCCAACGCGTTGACCACGAGGGTGGAGTCCTGTCTGGAGTCGATGGACCAGCCCACGATCCTGCGGCTGAACGCGTTCAGGACCGCCGCGCAGTAGACCCATCCTTCTCTGGTGCGGTGTTGCGTGATGTCGGTGACCCACAGCTCGTCGGGACGCAACCGATGGAACTTGCGATTGACCAGGTCCTCGGCGCTGACGATGCCACGCAGGCGCTTGACGCGCACCAGTCCGGGCAGGCCGTGGATCCCGGCCTGCGTCATCAGCACCGACACGGTCCTGGAGCAGACCTGGAGGCCCATGCCCAGGGTGAGCTCGGCGTGGATACGGCGGTAGCCGTAGGTGCCGCGTGAGGCGACGTGGACCTCCCGGATCAGCCCGGTCAGCCAGTCCCGCCGTAGCTGCCGCGGTGTGGTCGGTGTGCGCTTGTGCTTGTAGTAGTTCTGCCGGGCGACGTCAAGGATCCGGCAGCATCGGTCGACCGGTGCCCCGGCATCGACGAGTCGGTCGATCACCGGGTAGAGCCTTTTGGGCGGGGCTTGTCCTCGTCGAGGAACTTCGCCGCCTGCCGGACGATCCCCAGCTCGGTTTCCAGCTCACGGATCCGTCGGCGAGCGGCCCGCAGCTCAGCGGACTCGCTCGACGGCGTTCCCGGTCGCCGCCCGTTGTCGATGTCGTCTTGCCGCAACCACTTCGACAACGTGACGGGATGGATGCCGAGCTCGACTGCGGTCTGCTTGGCCTGCTTGCCGGCGCGGACCAGCACGATGGCACGTGCCCGGAACTCCGGAGGATAAGGGCGAGGCATGACTGCCAGCCTTCCGTGAAGGACTGTCAGTTAGCCGCCAGAACTGGAACCCAGGACCTGGGGCAGGTCAAACCTATGCCTGACCTCGCCGCGTCAATCCCAGAGCGAGCCTGTATAGGTCGGGCACTCTGTATCGACGTACGTCGTCTTGCGTGCCTTCGTAGATCTCCAAGAGGCCCACTTCGAGGGCGAGGTCTACACGCTCAGCAGCCGTTGGATCAACTGCCTCGATTTCGCCCGGCTCGATCGGGGTCCTCCGCAAGCTTCTAAGAGCTTCCACAACGCCATCGAGCTCTGGGAACTCCTCTTGCAGAGCGCCAAGTGCTTCGATACTGACCTTGTCAAGGCTAGGTACGAGAGCCCGCGGCCTCATGATGCTGCGGTCATAGCTGCTCCGCGCTTCCTCTCGCTTTTCCCATTGGACGGCCTCATGGAAAAGTTGGGAGAGCGAGCGCGGTCCGTGATCTCCTTGACCGTCGGCTAGACGGTTCCACACCCAGTTGCGCGTGAAGGTCGGCTTGCCTCCCTTCATTCGCTCTCCGACGAGCACATTCCAAGCGCGGCGCACCTCATCGTCACGCCAATCATCGACAGATGGACCGACCCGCGTTTCTGCGAGCATCTCTCGGTAGATCTCGCTACGAATGGCTTGCTTAAGCACGGTCTTGAAATAGTCGTTCTGATCCCGCCACATGAGCTGAACAGAGCGCCCGTAAAGATGACTCTTGTTCTCGAACCGAAGCTGCTGCCAGATGTCTACTCGGAGCATTACTTTGAAAGACAACGAAGAGAGCTGAGCTTCTGACTCTGTCAGGAAGGTCATCAAACCCGTGACAGCGCGAGTCCTTCTCTTCCGGCTCTCAGCGTTGTTTCCGAATCCAGTATCGAGGCCGTCAAAGAGCAGCATATGCCGGTTCTTTGCACTGCTGTTGATGTCTCTCAGCCATCTGGAGCCGAGAAGGCCAGCCATAGGACGGCTCATCATGTGCCTGATTATGTCGAGCGTGGACAGCTCGTCGTAGACGGCATCCAGAGACACTCTGCTGAGTTCAAATCTAGCGGGCGGGTCTGTGCGCTCCTCTGGCGGCAGGGCGAAGTATGCGGCTAGTGCCGTATAGCAGGGCCAGAAAGTTGTCCACGCGGATTCTCCTGGAAATTCCGATTCAACAATCTCCAGAGCTTCGGAGCCTAGGGTCCATTTGTAGGAGTTCCTGAAGGCGTGTGGGGAGAAAACGATGACTGGATTTTCGTCTTCGGGATACTTCTCCATGAGCCAGCGGAAAACGGCCGTTTTCCCTGTTCCCTTACGACCAATTACTAGGGGAGATCGAGCGTCAAGTGCTTGTTGCGCTACACGAGTATGCACAAAGTCATCAAGAAGACTGGTTTGCTGCTCTGCTGTGCCAGTGGAGAAGTCGAGTTGCTCCAGTACATCGTGCTTTCGATTTCTGCTTGAAGCCGAGAGCGCGTATGTCTGGGGAAGCAATTGCTCTAGCCAATCTGCCACGGCTCCGTAGGCTTCACGAGTCGCTACGCCATTGCTTACCTTGTCCCGGAAGGCGGTTTCTGGCGAGTAGCTTACGGCGTGAGTAATTTCGTCTGCTCGGAGGGAGTCGTATTCTTCAGGGCGGCGGATTTGGGCGTCACCGATCCACTGGTCGATCCACGTGACTGCGCGCGTCAGGACAGTATCCGCAGATGGTCCCGGAGGCACTGGGGACACGATGAACCGAGGCTCGGGCGTAAGTGGGGTGTCCGATGTAGCCCTACGGCTTTTAGCAGACATGAGAGCTTTGACGAGAAGTTCAGTCCCCCGTTCTGCCTGAGGATGGGGGTAGAAACAAATTACAGCTAGGTCTGATACGTCGAACAAAAGGGGTGCAGCAACTGGCGAGATGCCAGTGCGAGAATCAAGAAGAATCAGATCCGGATTAAGTGCTGAATCTTTCGCCAACTGCAATAGTTGGTGAAGTGGATTGTCCGCCTCTCTATACCAGATTTCAGGGTCCAGCAAACGAAGCTGATCGGCGTAGTCGCTACTGAGGTGCCCTGCTGGCAGGCAATAGAGCTCCTCGCCCTCATTGACTCGCAGTACGTGATCCCTGATGTCAACTTCATCGCCTCGCTCTAGCGCAAGGAGAAGTGGAAGCACTCCTTGATCTTCCCTAGGTTCGGGGCAGCCCAAGACGGTGGCGAGCCCCGGTGCTTCGAGATCCATGTCAATGCAAAGCAATCGACGTCCACGCTCGGACAAAATACGTGCAGCCGCTGCAAGCGAGGTTGTGCGCCCAACGCCGCCACGTAGAGAATAAAAGGTGACGATGGCTGGGAGTTCGATGTCCTGGTCGAGGTCGGTGGCAAATGTGAGCTCATCGTCTGAGATTGGGCGGCTCAGAACTTTATGCCAAAGAGGCATTTGGCCGGTAGCTTCGCTGAATGGTGGGCCGTACCATTCTTCTTCGCTGGGAGTAATTAGCTCGGCAGTCGATACAAGATTAACCACTCCCTTGAGGAGCAACTTACGTCGCTCTGAATCATTTAGAGAATCTAGTGATTCGTTAACCACTCGAACCAGGTAGGATCCAAATCCGTCTTCAGCGACATAAACTTGAGCATCGGTAAAACCGGCGGAACGGACGTTATCTTCGATCTGCTGTCGGATAGATCGACTAGTAATGGCCTCGCCGGTCATCGCCTTCCTCCTCTGTTGTGCGGGCGAGCGTAACGAATTCGAGTAGTTACGAATGATGCTAGTTCTTGTGCTCCGCGGAGGAGATCCTCTGCTGAGTGGCCGTCAGGCAAGTTTGCGCTATATCTTAGACTCGTAGTCCATGTGTCCATGAAGGCCTTCTTGTGGCCTCTTAGGTCCTGGCTTCTGAGTCCAGCAGTATCCCAGAGCCCTCGAAGGTCATGTCCAGCCGAGCCTGATCGAGGAAAGGGTTTACCCATTCTGTGCAGGAGAGTTTTAAGTTTGCATTCGACAACGTATCCAACCAAGTAGACAGCGCCGCACATATGGTCGTGCTCTTGTAGCAGCTTGGCTTCCCGCTGGCGTGCTCGTGCTGCATCCTCTAGCAAGATACCGTCCCCCCTGCCATGATCCTTGGCAGTCTAGCGGCGATTGCTGATCCTGGGCTTCGGCGGCTGCTGGACTCGTCTGCTGTGAGGATCAGAAGGGATGCGCCGAGGTTCACCTCGGGTCGGTGGAGTCTTAATGACCGAGTCAAGCCCGCGGGGTGCCGTCCATTGGGTGAGGGCGGTGCCCGTCCCGGATGGTGTGGAGAGCGGCCCGTAGCGCTTCAAGCTCGGCACGGGGGAAGGGACGTCCCCACTGGGATGCATAGCCCTCTTCGCCGAGGTCGTGGGTGACCTGGTCGAAGGCACGAAGTGCCGCTCTCCTGAGGGCCGTGATCGTCTGACGGCTGGACCAGAGGACAACGCCTGAGTTGTCGGGCGTCTGAGAGTTGTTGGCTCTCAGTAGGCGGATGTCGGCGTCAGTCCCTTCACGGCGGAAGAGCCATCGGTAGACCTGCGGCTCGCCCTCGAACTCGGCCCGAGCCTCCTTGTCCATCAGCATCAGTCTGGTGACCGCGCGCAGGAACTGTTCGGGCCCGTCGGTGACGTACGAGGCGAAGACCTCCGCTTCGCTCTGGTCGTCAGTTACCGTGCAAAAGGCCCAGCCGTGATGGCGCAGCGTCCAAGTGATCGTGAGCGGACTCATGGGCACCCCCTGATGGTGCCGCCTGCACTTTACTTTGATGCCCGCGGCCTGCCTTGGGGCAGGGCGACGTGGCTGCCGTTGTTAGGGTCGGGGTGGTGTTGAGGTCAACTGCCCAGCGCGCATCGTCGGTCAGCGCAAGGACCTGGTCCAGGCCGGCCAGGATCGTGGCCTCGTCGTTGCTGACCTTCCTGCTCCAGACCGGCCTTCCGGTGTTGTCGACCGCTACCCACCAGTGGTGGGCCTTGCTGGCGTTGATTCCGACCCAGGCGTCGATTCCGACCCATAGGCAGGGAAGTTGCGTGGTCATGACCGTCTCCTCGGCCGTGGCGAACGTGCAGGTTCAGCCCGGAGACACCCCGCCGTCAGCTCGGTAAACAGCGACCGATGCGCACATCTCAATCAGCGGCCAGGCGTCCCGAAGAGCGGGGCGGCCACTCCACCGGAGCCACTTGGGCAAGCGACTTTAGAGCCACACCCCGCTCTTCCGGACTGCCAACCAACTTACGGAGCGGCTTTGGGGGCATGTCAGGGGGGCGGCCACGTCTCGTATTTCCTGCGGCTGGCTTGCCTCGACCGGTTCACCGGTGAAGTCGGCCGTCTCTACGGCTCTGACGTAGCAGACGTCGACTACGGCCGACTTGCCGAAACCGCGATCCCTGGCCCACTGCCGATTTCTATCTGCAGCCGCGCCCCGAGCTACGAACGGTGACGCTCCCGCTGCGTCAGTGCAGGACTGCGGTGAACCGCGTCCAGGTGGTGGGGGCCAAGCGGAGTATCGGACCGCCCGGGGTCTTGGAGTCGCGGATGGCTATCGTGCCGGGGATGTTGCGTGCGACTTCGAGGCACTCGCCGCTGCCACTGCTGTAGCTGGACTTCACGAAGTCGAAGCCGTTCGTCACTGCATGTCCTCGCTGATGCTCTCGATCAGGCTGAGCGAGTCCTTGGGGGCCAGGCTCAGCCGTGCCGTGCGTTCGAAGAACGAACTGTACGTCGAGCTTTCGGCGTCGTTCTCGACCCATACGGTAGCCGCGATGCTGTCGACGTGGACCACGTCCACCGCCTCGGTCTCGGCGAAGGAGATGATGTTGAACGAGCCCGCCATGCACGCGTGGCCGCCGGCTCGGAATGGCAGGACCTGGAGGCGGACATTGGGGAGTTGGGCCGTCTTCAACAGGTGCTGCAACTGCGCGCGCATGACCTCGGGGCCGCCGACCTGCTGTCGTAGCGCGCCTTCTCCGATCACCGCGTAGACCTGGAGTGGCTCGGGCGCCGAGAGGCGAGCCTGCCGCCTCATGCGGACGTCGACGAAGCCCTCGATCTCGTCGGGGTCCTGCCACAGCCCCTCACTGACGACCACCCCTCGCGCGTACTCGGGTGTCTGCAACAGGCCGGGTACGAAGGCCTGTTGCCAGGTCCGCACGCGGGTCGCCGCATCCTCCATCGCGATGTACTCGGCCATGGCCTCCGCCTGTGGCGAGTGCTGCCACCATCCCTTGGCCTTCCGGCGTTCGCGGTCGAGTTTCGCCAACTCCAGTAGTCGGGCTACGGATTTCGGCTCCGCCAACCCGTAGAACTCGCACAGCACCCGGATGTCGGGATCCCGCATGGGCACCCAACCCCGTTCCATCTTCACGATCTTCGAGTTGGTCGCGCTGATGGTCTCGGCGGCCTGTTGCTGGGTCTTTCCGGCGGTGTCGCGCAGGCGCAGCAGCTCACTACCGAGCTTGCGTCCCAGCACAGTTGACGCCCTGTTTCCCAGTTCAGCTGATCGGTTCACGGCCCAAGTGTCGCTCTGTCGCCGCCGCGAGTCGACGACTTTGGCTTCGCGGAGACAATTGTCTCCGAACGACTTGTGCCCGAGCTAACTGGATCGCTACGGTCGGTGCTCGTCAGCTAACTCTGCGGCGCTCATTTCTGAGCCCACCGCACACGGAGGTGTGCCATGACCGAACCCCCCACAGCCCGCGACGCCGACCCCGTCCCCCACGAGGACCGTCTCGACTACACCCCCCTCGCCCGCAGCGTCACCCTCGCCCGTCGTCGCGCCGCACGGCTCGTCACGGAGTGGGGGCACCCTGGCCTCGCCGGAGACGTCGCGGTCGTCGTGTCCGAGTTGATGAGCAACGCCCTGCTGCACGGCAGCCTGCGGGATCGGCTCATCCGGGTGCGGATCACGGCCACCGGTGTCGTTCTTCGCGTCGAGGTCAGCGACCCGCGCGGCGAACGCCTGCCGAGCCCTTGCTCCGTAGACGACACGGATCAGTTCGGTCGGGGATTACTGCTGGTCGGGGCCCTGTCCCACCACTGGGGGTGGGAGCCACGGTCTGTCGGCAAGACCGTCTACGCGGAGTGGGTGCTCAGCCCTGACCCGGCTATGGCGAATCCGTTCATGGGCGCGAGGGAGTGACAGGAATGGCGCTGGCGTGGGCACGTGCCACAAGGGCGCTCGGTGAGCGGAAGGGGCGGCCGATGACCATGCCGTACGCGGAGGGGGGCGCTCCGTTGATTCCTCGCCCCGATCTCACGCTTCCGGCGCTTTGGCAAGCTGTCGCCGCTGTTGCCCCCTCCCGGCTCCCTGAGTTCTTCGAGGACCTGCAGAAGGCGTTCGTGCGGGCCGGGGACGAGGACAGTGTCGTACCGATCCGGATGTTCTACCGGGAGTGGGGTGTGGTCGTCGAGATCGAGCGCCACCCGGAGACGGCCCGTCGACTGCAAGCCGCTGAAGCGGCGATCGGCAGCGCCGACCCCGCTCTACGCGACCGTGCCATCCGTGAAGCCGGGGAGATCGCCCGCGCCGCGCACCGCGAGGTCGCGGGTGGCTGACCGGCACTGGGAGCTGTTACAGGACGACATGCTGGACGGACTCCCGGATGCGGCCTGTGCCGAGACGGAGCGGCTGGCCAATGAGATCGCCGCTCGGACAATCCCCGTGCGGTCCGGTCGCCCCGCGTGATAGTCCTCGCTGCCATGAGCGATCTTGTGACAGCACGACTCGTGCTTCACCCGATGACCGTCGGCGAAGCCGAGCGAGTGGTCGCGGGTGAGCCGGGCAGCGGTGACCGGTGGGGGCCCGGATATCCCACCGACGGGGACGTGTTCGCCGCCAGGCGCTTCCTGGGTACCTGTGCGGACATCGGTGATCCCCAGCCGTTCGGCAACTACGAGATCCGTCGCCGGGACGACGGCCGGGCGATCGGCGGCCTTGGCTTCCACGGCCCGGTCGACGCGGACGGCAGCGTCACGATCGGCTACGGCATCGTCCCGTCGGCCCAGGGGCAGGGATACGCCTCCGAAGCCCTCCGCGCGCTGCTGCAGTTCGCGCGGGCACACGGAGTTGCGTGTGTGAAAGGCGACGCCGATCACGACAACGTCGCATCCCACCACGTCATGACGGCGGCGGGCATGCGGCCGGCCGGGCAGGACGAACGCGTCAGGTACTTCGAGATCACCTGGGCCGACGCGACGCCGACGGGTGAACTGTCCTGGTACGGCGTCCGGTGCGTGTTCCGGCATCGCGAACTCGGGGTCTACGAAGAGCGGTTGACCCTGTGGCGGGCCCGGTCGCTCGACGAGGCCATCGGGCGTGGGGAGTTGGAGGCGCGCGAGTACTGCGTGGGCCTCGACGCCGTCGAGTACGCCGACTTCGCCGAGGCGTACCGGATGTTCGACGAGCCGGGGGAGGGCGCCGAGGTGTTCTCCCTCATGCGGGAGAGCGGGTTGCCGGCCGACGAGTACGTGGGGCGGTTCTTCGCTACGGGCGCGGAGCGGGCGGGAGGCTGAGGCGCGTCCGTGGGCCTGGCTTCGGGCTCAGATCTCCATGAAGGGTGCCGTGTCCAGGGTGGGATACGGGGTCGGGAGGACGAGGGGATTGCCCAGGCCGACCTTGGACTCGGCGTCGTAGTAGGCCTCTTTGGGGTCGTCGCTGGGGAGGACGGGGGCGGTGTAGCAGTGGGCCGTCTTGGTGTTGCGGTTGATTAGGACGTAGATCGGGACTCCGGCGGCGGCGTAGGTACGGAGTTTCGGGCCGGTGTCCGTCTCGTGATTGGTGGACGTGACCTCGCCGACCAGGGCGATCATGTCGATGGGGTACCAGCCCCTGTGGGCCTTCAGATATGAGTCGTCGAGCTCGCTCGGCCTGCGGCGACGGACGTAGAAGTCCGGGATGAGCAGGGCCATCGTGGTGCCGTCCTTGTGGGCTGCTCGATAGCCGTTGCCCATGCCCACGAGGCGGTGTCCGGCGACGCGGAACTGGAAAAACAGCTCCCCGGCGCCGTCGTTGTGATTGTCGTTCGGTGCCGGTGGCACGATGGCCATCCCCTCGACGTACTCGGGTCGAATCGGCGTCGTCGACGCCTCCTCGATCGCGATCAGCAGATCGATGGGGTCCTGCTGGGTCTGCGTCATGACCGGCTCCATGATGGGTTCGGCGCTCATCGATGCTTCTCCCTCGTCACGCTGCTGCCAGGCTACGCCCGTGCCGGGTGCCCCGGCAGAACCATGGGCCGTCCGGTGGGCCCATGACCTGGGATTCCGCACGCGTTCACTCGAACGAGTGTGCTGAACCGTTCCGTCCGCGCCCGGCCCCGTACGCCCCCTGCACCCCCGTACGCCTACCGCCCCGTCGGCCGCTGCGAAGCAATGGGCGAAGTGGCCGCCACCTGCGGTGAGTCCGAGTTGGAGTACACCGACGGGGCCGCGACCGACTCCGTCGGGTCGGCCTGGTCGTCGACCGGGTCGGCCGTCGCGCCGCCGACGATGCGGATGTTCGCCTCGTCGAAGGCGCGCTTGATGCGCCAGCGCAACTCCCGCTCCACGCCGACCGACTTGCCCGGCATCGTCTTCGCCGAGACGCGGACCACCATCGAGTCGATGAGGACGCTGTCGAGGCCGAGGACCTGGATCGGGCCCCACAGCAACTCGTTCCAGGGCTCTTCCTTACTCATGCGCTCGGAGACCGCGTCGAGCGTGGCCTTCACCCGGTCCAGGTTTTCCGAGGCCTTGACGGTGACGTCGACGCCCGCCGTGGCCCAGCCCTGGGAGAGGTTGCCGATGCGCTTGACCTCGCCGTTGCGGACGTACCAGATCTCGCCGTTGTCGCCGCGCAGCTTGGTCACGCGCAGGCCGACCTCGATGACCTCGCCGGAGGCGACCCCCGCGTCGATCTGGTCGCCGACGCCGTACTGGTCCTCAAGGATCATGAAGACGCCGGAGAGGAAGTCCGTGACCAGGTTGCGGGCGCCGAAACCGATCGCCACGCCCGCGACGCCGGCGGAGGCGAGGAGTGGGGCGAGGTTGATCTCGAAGGTCGCCAACACCATCAGTGCGGCTGTGCCCAGGATCACGAACGACGCCACCGAGCGGAGGACCGAGCCGATCGCCTGGGAGCGCTGGCGGCGGCGTTCCGCGTTGACCAGGAGGCCGCCGAGCGCCGTGCCGTCCACCGATTCGACCGTTCGGTTCATCCGGTCTATCAGCTTGGTGATCGCCCGCCGCACCGTCATTCTCAGGACCGCCGCGATCACCACGATCAGCAGCACCCGCAGACCTATCGCCAGCCAGGTGGACCAGTTCTGCTCCACCCAGCTGGCGGCATTGGTCGCGCTCTCCTGGGCGTCCTGGAGCGAGGGCACGGTCACCGTGGTCTCCGAGGGGCTCGGGGACGGCGACGGCGAGGCGGCGGCCAGTAGGACGGCGGACAAGGACACGGCAGGTACCTCCAGGTGCTGCGGTCCGCCCCCGGCGCTGCGGTCAAGGTCGTACACGTCTTCGTACACGCGGTTCTAGGTCACGAATAGGTCACCGTAGGGGCAGGCCCACCACACTATCGGGGCAACGCGTGAGGATTGTTGCCCTGTTCAGGGGAGAGGCTGTGCTCAGCCGGGAAAGAACAGGTGGGACGAACCCACGGCCGTCCTGGGGATGAATCACATGTGGTCGAAAACACTCCCAGCCCGTTACCGGGACATGGTGGCGCTTCCACCAGGCATGAGGGGAGACTGACTACAGATCGTCCCGGCGCGAGCCACGCGCCGCCGACGCACAAGGAGGCATCCGTGCCGCATGTCCTGGTCCTCAACGCGTCGTACGAGCCACTCGGCGTCGTACCGCTCCGCCGCGCGCTCGTCCTCGTCCTGGAGAACAAGGCTGTCTCCCTGGAGGAATCCGGCGCCTATATGCACAGCGCAACCGTCACAGTCCCCGCACCCAGCGTGGTCCGGCTCAAGCGATTCGTGCGGGTTCCCTATCGGGGGCCCGTTCCTCTTACCCGGCGGGCGCTGTTCGCGCGCGACGGGGGCCGGTGCATGTACTGCGGTGGCGTCGCAACCAGCGTCGACCATGTCATTCCGCGCAGCCGCGGGGGCAAGCACGCCTGGGACAACGTGGTGGCGTCCTGCCGGCGCTGCAACCACACGAAGGCCGACCGACATCTCTTCGAGATCGGCTGGCGGCTGCGCCACAAACCCGCCCCACCCACCGGCCTGGCCTGGCGCATCATCGGGACCGGGCATAGGGACCCGCGCTGGCTGCCGTACCTGCAGCCATACGGCGCGGAGGACGCGATGGCCCGGATCGACGGCATCTCCGCCTGACGATCCGGGCTTTTGTGTACCCCACAACACCCGGTTCCGTACGACGGTACGGAGCGGTCCGCCCCGGGAGTCCCCTGTGCCCCCGGGGCGGACGGTCATGCGTAGCGCAGTTCGCCGGGACGCACCGAGCGGCGCAGCAGCGGCAGTGACGTGGCCGCCGCCAGCAGACAGGCCGCGTACACGCCGACCGGGACCAGCAGCGCCTCGTACGGCACCGGCACGTCCGTGTGCCGCGAGACGGCGGCGGCGTACCAGAAGCTGATCGCCGTACCGCCGAGGCCCGCCACCGCGATCGCGGGGAGCAGTGGCAGCGCGGTCTCCAGGAGCAGCGCCCGGGCCAGTACGGAGTGCGGCACC
>NZ_JAWOAI010000135.1:0-20672 GCF_033194735.1 Streptomyces sp. W16 | reverse complement strand
GGCGGCCCTGACGGCCGTCGTCACCGGCGTCGCCCCTGGCCTCGCCCTGCGCGGCGGCGGGCGTCTCGGCCCTCGGCTCGTTCTTGACCTCGGCGACGACCGTCTCGGGGCTGCCGGCCTCGGCGGTCGCACGGCGACGACGACGCTCAACGGGCGCGTCCTCGCTGGCGGGCTGGCCGGGGATCTCGATCTGCTGCTGGGCCACGGCCTTCTCGGCGGCGACCTTCTCGGCCTTCTGCTCGGCCGGGGCAGCCGTCTCGTCGCCCGTACGGGTCTTGGAGGTGGCGCGGCGCTTGGGCTTGGTCTCGGTGGCGGTCTCGGCCTTGGCCGGGGCGCCCCCACCCGCCTGCGCCTCCTTGATGACCTCGATCAGCTGGCTCTTGCGCATCCGCGCGGTGCCCCTGATGCCGAGGCCGGATGCGACCTGCTGCAGCTCGGCCAGCACCATGCCGTCGAGGCCGGTACCGCGGCGCCGCCGGGAGCCGGCACCGGTGGCAGGCGCGGAGGCGTCCGTGGCGGGCGCGGCAGCGGTCTCCTCGACACGCGCGCCCATCAGATCGGTGGTGTCGCTCACGAAGGGTCCTTCCCTGGAGCGGACGTCGGCCTGTCTGGCTCGGCGACCGGTTGTGCTGTCCGGCTTCGGTTCTTGCTGTGTGAACCGTGCCGGGGCGGTGGTCCGCCTAAGCGGCGGAAGAGATTTCTGGTGACGGCGCTTCCCAAAGCAGTGGCACCGAGTGGCTGTGTCACGTTGCTTGGTCGCACCAATTCCGGAGCTTTCCCGGCTTCCGGAGCGTGCCCGGCGAACCACTCAGTGCCCGGACGGAACACAGTGTGGTGTGGGAGGCTCCCGGAAGAATGTCTGTCCCTGACGGGGACAACAAGCACCTCGCCATGGTGGGGTCGGGTGCAGACTTGAGATTAACACTACCGGATCCAACAAACATTCCCCCTCTCGAAATCCGGCGACGGTACGTAGTCAATTGCTGCTCGGGGCCGCGAGCGGAAGTACGCACGCGCCTTGTTCGTCGAGGTCCAGCCGGTTGGCGGCCCAGCCCTCGCCGGCGAGATGGGCGACCTTGTCGGCGTTGTCGGCGTCGACCAGTGCCAACACGGTCGGCCCGGCACCGGAGATGACGGCCGGAACGCCGTCCGCCCGCAGCCGCTCCACCAGTGCCGCGCTCTCGGGCATGGCCGGAGCCCGGTACTCCTGGTGCAGTCGGTCCTCGGTGGCGGGCAGCAGCAGTTCGGGGCGGCGGGTGAGTGCCTCGACGAGCAGTGCGGCGCGGCCCGCGTTGGCGGCGGCGTCGACGTGCGGGACGTTGCGCGGGAGCAGGCCGCGCGCGGTCTCGGTGAGGACCGGCTTCCCGGGTACGAAAACCACCGGAACGATGGAACCGGCGGGGTCCATCCTGATCGCCCGCGCGGCGCCCGCGTCCATCCAGGAGAGGGTGAAGCCGCCCAGCAGACAGGCCGCCACATTGTCGGGGTGGCCCTCGATCTCGGTGGCGAGTTCCAGCAGGGCCGTGTCGTCGAGCCGGGAGTCCCCTCCTATGGTCACGGCGCGCGCGGCGACGATGCCGGCGCAGATGGCGGCGGAGGAGGAGCCCAGGCCGCGGCCGTGCGGAATGCGGTTCGCGCAGACGATCTCAAGGCCGCGCGGTTGTCCGCCGAGCAGGTCGAAGGCGGTGCGCAGGGCCCGTACGAGGAGGTGGTTCTCGTCGCGCGGGAGGGTCTCGCTGCCCTCGCCGGCGATGTCGATGAGCAGCCCGGAGTCGGCGACACGTACGACGACGTCGTCGTAGAGCCCCAGCGAGAGGCCGAAGGCGTCGAAGCCCGGGCCGAGGTTGGCGCTGGTGGCGGGGACGCGCACCCGGACGGCGGCGGCGCGGAAGGCTGGACCGGCCATCGCTCGATGACTCTCCTTGAGCTGCGTGATTGTCGAAGACATTCGATGGAATTCGATGACATCCGATAGGTACGTGGAGACCCTCGGGCCGTGGAGACGGCGCGGTGCCGAGCCATGCGCGCAGGCATATGCGGCGGGCGGGTTCGGTACAGCCTATCGAAGGAAGGTTCTGTGGCGACATAGGGCGCACAGGAGGCGCACGATGCGTGTCGTAAGCCCCCTGTGCACCCCCCGTGGGGATCTTCCCCGGATGCCGTTCCGCTTGTGGGTCTACGCGAGTCCGAGTCGCTCGGCCGCCGTCGCCGCGTCGACCGGGACGGTGACGGGCTGCGGGGCGCCCGCGACGGCCCAGTCGGGGTCCTTGAGGCCGTTTCCGGTCACCGTGCAGACGATGGTCTGGCCCGGGTCGACCTTGCCCTGCTCGGCCGCCTTCAGCAGACCGGCGACGGAGGCGGCGGAGGCGGGCTCGACGAAAACGCCCTCCTGGGCGGCCAACAGCCGGTAGGCGCGCAGGATTTCACGGTCCGTCACCTCATCGATGAACCCGCCGGACTCGTCCCGCGCGGCGAGCGCGTACTGCCAGGAGGCCGGGTTGCCGATGCGGATCGCGGTGGCGATCGTCGAGGGGTCCTTGACGATCTCGCCGCGCACGATGGGCGCCGAGCCGGACGCCTGGAAGCCCCACATGCGCGGGGTCCTGGCGGCGATGCCGTCGCCGGCGTACTCCTTGTAGCCCTTCCAGTACGCGGTGATGTTGCCCGCGTTGCCCACCGGCAGGACGTGGATGTCGGGCGCGTCGCCGAGCATGTCGACGATCTCGAAGGCCGCCGTCTTCTGACCCTCGATGCGCACCGGGTTGACCGAATTCACCAGCGCCACAGGGTAGTTGTCGCTCAGCTCGCGCGCGAGGGTGAGGCAGTCGTCGAAGTTCCCGTCGACCTGGAGGATCTTCGCACCGTGGATGAGGGCCTGGCCCATCTTGCCGAGCGCGATCTTGCCCTGCGGGACGAGGACGGCACAGACCATCCCGGCGCGTACGGCGTAGGCGGCGGCGGACGCGGAGGTGTTGCCGGTGGAGGCGCAGATGACGGCCTGCGCGCCCTCCTCCTTGGCCCGCGTGATGGCCATGGTCATACCGCGGTCCTTGAAGGACCCGGTGGGGTTGGCACCCTCCACCTTGAGGTGGACCTCGCAGCCGGTGCGCTCGGAGAGCACCTGCGCGGGCACGAGGGGCGTGCCACCCTCGCGGAGGGAGACGACCGGCGTGCTGTCGGACACCGGGAGCCGGTCCCGGTACTCCTCGATGATTCCGCGCCACTGGTGGGTCATTGCTGGTTACTCTCCTTCAACCCGCATGATGCTGGCGACACCCCGCACGGTGTCGAGCTTGCGCAACGCCTCGACGGTCCCGGTGAGGGCGGCGTCGGACGCGCGGTGCGTGACGACGACGAGAGAGGCCTCGCCGTCCTTCCCCTGCTGCCGAACCGTATCGATCGAGACACCGTGCTCGGCGAACACGGTGGCGACCTGTGCGAGAACACCCGGTTTGTCGGCGACGTCGAGGCTGATGTGGTACCGCGTGACGACCTCGCCCATGCCCGACACGGGCAGTCCGGCGTACGCCGACTCGCCGGGCCCGGTGGTCGAGTTGAGCCGGTTGCGGCACACGGCGACGAGGTCACCGAGGACGGCGGAGGCGGTGGGGGCGCCGCCCGCTCCAGGGCCGTAGAACATCAGCTGCCCGGAGGCGTCCGACTCGACGAACACGGCGTTGTAGGCGCCGCGCACGGAGGCGAGCGGGTGGCTGAGCGGGATCATGGCGGGATGCACGCGCGCGGTGACGGACCCGCCGTCCTCGGCCCGCTCGCAGATGGCGAGCAACTTGATCGTGCAGCCCATGTTCTTCGCGGAGGCGAAGTCGGAGGCGGTGACCTCGGTCATCCCCTCGCGGTAGACGTCGTCGAGACGCACGCGCGTGTGGAAGGCGATTCCGGCGAGGATGGCGGCCTTTGCGGCGGCGTCGAAGCCCTCGACGTCGGCGGTGGGGTCGGCTTCGGCGTACCCGAGCGCGGTGGCCTCGTCGAGGGCCTCCTGGTAACCGGCGCCGGTCGAGTCCATCTTGTCGAGGATGAAGTTGGTCGTCCCGTTGACGATCCCCAGCACCCGGTTGACCTTGTCCCCGGCGAGCGACTCGCGCAACGGACGAATGAGGGGAATGGCACCGGCGACGGCGGCCTCGTAGTACAGATCCTTGCCCTGCCGCTCGGCGGCGGCGTGCAGAGCGGCGCCGTCCTGGGCGAGCAGCGCCTTGTTCGCGGAGACGACGGAGGCGCCGTGCTCGAAGGCGGCGGTGATGAGGGAACGGGCGGGCTCGATCCCCCCGATGACTTCCACCACGACGTCGATGTCGCCGCGTTTCACCAGCGCCGTGGCATCGGTGGTGACGAGGGCGGGGTCGATGCCTTCGCGGACCTTGGAGGGCCGCCGTACGGCGACGCCCGCGAGCTCGACGGGTGCGCCGATGCGGGCGGCGAGGTCGTCGGCGTGCGTCGTCATGATGCGCGCCACCTCTGAGCCGACCACTCCACAGCCCAGCAGCGCCACCTTCAGCGGACGCGTACGCATCATCCGACCTCGTTTCCTCATACCGTCTTCGGTTTGACCAGTCTCACTCACCGGACGGGACTTTCTATCCATAGTCCGGATCGTGAGACATCGATTTCATTTTCACGGGGATGGAAGACGGGAGATCTTCCACCCCGCTCTCCGCCGGGTCCGGTTCAGCCGACGTCGAGCCGGAGCAGGTCCTCCTCCGTCTCCCGGCGGACGATGACCCGCGACTCGCCGTCCTTCACGGCGACCACCGGCGGGCGGAGCACATGGTTGTAATTGCTGGCCATGGAACGGCAGTACGCACCCGTCGCCGGTACGGCGATCAGGTCACCGGGCGCCAGGTCCCCCGGCAGGAACGCGTCCTTGACCACGATGTCCCCGCTCTCGCAGTGCTTGCCGACGACGCGGGCGAGCATCGGCTCGGCATCGGAGCGGCGGGACACGAGAGCGACGCTGTACTCGGCGTCGTAGAGCGCCGTCCGAATGTTGTCGGACATGCCACCGTCGACCGACACATACGTCCTCAGCCCGTCGAGCGGCTTGATGGTGCCGACCTCGTAGAGCGTGAAGGCGGTCGGCCCGACGATGGCGCGCCCCGGCTCGACGGAGATCCGCGGGGTCCGCAGCCTGGCGGAGTCGCACTCACGGGTGACGATCTCGGTGAGCGCCTTGGCGATCTCGTGCGGCTCACGGGGATCGTCGTCGCTGGTGTACGCGATCCCGAGCCCGCCGCCGAGGTCGATCTCGGGAAGCTCGATCCCGTGCTCGTCGCGAATGTCCTTGAGCAGCCCGACCACGCGATGGGCGGCGACCTCGAACCCGGACATGTCGAAGATCTGCGACCCGATGTGACTGTGAATCCCGATGAGTTCGAGCCCGTCGAGCTGAAGGGCGCGGCGCACGGCTTCGGCGGCCTGCCCCCCGGCGAGCGGAATCCCGAACTTCTGGTCTTCGTGGGCGGTGGCGATGAACTCGTGGGTGTGCGCCTCCACGCCCACAGTGATACGGATCTGCACGCGCTGCCGCTTGCCGAGGGACTGCGCGATGTGGGCGACGCGGACGATCTCCTGGAAGGAGTCGAGGACGATCCGCCCGACGCCGGCGCGGATGGCCCGCTCGATCTCGTCCGTGGACTTGTTGTTGCCGTGGAAGGCGATGCGGTCGGCGGGCATGCCGGCGGAGAGGGCCGTGGCCAGCTCGCCCCCGGAGCACACGTCGAGATTCAGCCCCTCCTCGTGCAACCACCGCACGACGGCACGGGACAGGAACGCCTTGCCGGCGTAGAAGACGTCGGCGTCGTGCCCGAAGGCGGTACGCCAGGCACGGGCCCGCTGCCGGAAGTCGTCCTCGTCGAGCACGTAGGCCGGGGTGCCGTGCCGCTCCGCGAGGGTCTTCACGTCGATACCGCCGACGGTGACGACACCGTTCGCGTCGTCGTCGCGGGTGACGGTCTGCGCCCACACCTTGGAATCGAGTTCGTTGAGATCGGCGGCGGGACCGGAGTAGTGCCCCTCGGGCAGCACGTCGGCGTGACGGGGTCCGGCGGGATGTGCGGAACGGCTCATGTCGTGTTCTCTTCTGTCTCTTCCTGGCGCTCGGATCGGGTGGTGCCTTCGTGGTCCTGGCGCTCAGAGGTGTTCGGGTGCGTCGATACCGAGCAGGGAGAGGCCACCGGCCAGCACCGCCCCGGCGGCTTCGGCAAGCGCGAGCCGGGCACGGTGGGCGGCCAAGGGTTTCTCGTCCCCGAGCGGAAGCACAGCGGGAAGGAAAGGAAGGGTCGCATCGGCTACGGCGACCAGGTGACGGGCGAGCAGGTCGGGGGCGCGGTGGGTTGCTGCGCGGGACAGGACTCGGGGGTGGTCGGCGAGGAGGGTGGTGACCTCTTGGGCGAGGGAGGTGGTGACCTCTTGTACGTCGCCTTGTACGTCTTGCGTGTCTCGTACGTCGCCTTGTACGTCTTGCGTGTCTCGTACGTCGCCGGGCTGGGCGGTGAAACCGAGGTCGGCGGCGTTGCGGCTGACGGCCCGGGTGCGGGCGTAGGCGTAACGGACCCGGAAGAGGGGATTCGCCTCCCGCTGCACGAGGTGGTCGGCGGTGGGACGGGGCCGGTCGTGGGCGGCGGGGTGAAGGAGGGCCCAGCGGGCGGCATCGCGGCCGAGGGCGAGGAGGTCTGCGACGTCGGGGGCGGGGAGTGGGACGGGGCGCACGTCGACGTCGACGTCGACGTGAAGGTCGAGGTCGAGGTCGAGGTCGAGTGGGGAGGGTTCCTGCGGCGCGGAGTACGGGGCGACGCCGGAGATGCCGAGAACGGTCGCCCAGGCGGGCTCGGGCGGCTGGGTCTCGCAGCTGGTGCGGACGTGGGCGCCCTGTGAGCGCAGGAGGCGGGCGACGACGTCCATGACGACGAGGGCGCGTGGCTCGTGGGGGGCGTGAAGTCGTACGAGGTGAGCGGCTGGGGTGTGTGGGCCATGACCGGTGGCGTGGGCGTCGTCGCCGATGGTGGGGTCGTCGAGGGTTAGGTCTTCGAGGGTTAGGTCGTCGAGGGTTAGGTCGTCGACGAACCCGTACCGCGGTCCGCGTCGCAGGATCTCCGCGACGAGCGAGGTGGACGCCGTACTCCCCAGACTGATGTTGAGAAAACCGGGCCCGGTGATCTCGACGCCGCTGACGCCATGCGCGCCGGCGAGGTGCGGCAGCAGCAACTCGGCGACGCGACGGGGGGTCTCTCCGGCGGGCCGGGCGAGCTGAAGGGCGATGTTGGTGGCGTAGTCACCCCACCCGCCGGCCCCCGGCACGGTCACCGAGGCCCGCTCGGGCACGACCACACGCAGCTCCCCATCCTCGACAGCACGGCGCACCGCGCGCAGCACGGTACGGGAGAGCTCGACGGGGGTCACGGGACAAGCGTAGGGGAGGAGGGGGGTGGGTAGGCCAGCCGGTTTGGCCGGAGGTCCGGGATGTGGACGCCGGGGGTGCGCAGGGCTTGGGGCGAGGTTGGGGTGTGTACCGGGCACGTGTGTGTGGGGGGGGCGGGACGGTAGGTAGCTCGCACATCCGCCAGGGGGCCAGCACAAGGATCCTGCACAGGGGCACAGGGGCACAGGGGCACAGAGAGAGGAGACCTGCGCAGGGGACCCGGGTGGGACGTCAGCCTCCGGTACGGCCACCCCGCCCGGCCCGTTCGGCCTCGCCCGCGCTGAAGGGGCCGCCGATGGACAGCCCGCCCGTCGCGTCACGCCCCTCGCGCTCGATCAACTGCCGTACGAGGGCGATGAGTTCGGAAGGTTCGAAGGGCTTGGCGAGAAACGCGTCGACGCCGACGTCGAGTCCACTGTCCACCTCGTGCTGAGTGCAGGCGCTGACGATGGCGAGGGGCAGATCACGGGTACGGGGATCACTGCGCAGCCGAGCGGCGGTACGCAGTCCGTCCAGCCGGGGCATGACGACATCGAGGGTGACCACATCGGGCCGTACCTGATGAATGACGTCCAGACACTCGGCACCATCGGCCGCGGTCACGACCTCGAAACCCTCCAGTTCGAGATTGACCCTGATCAACTGCCGGATGACCTTGTTGTCGTCCACAACAAGCACCCGACCCGACGCGCCTGGCACAAGTCGAGAGTAGGTCCGGACCGGCCACCGCGTCCGGGTTTTCCCCACTTCCACCCCCTGCGAGGGACCCGGAACACCTCCCCAACCGCCTCCCTGACCACCGAGAAACCTGTTCATGAACACCGGGATGGAGCTGGTAGGGTTCTACCCGTCGCCGCAAACACCGCGACCGACACGCCCCCGTAGCTCAGGGGATAGAGCAACGGCCTCCGGAGCCGTGTGCGCAGGTTCGAATCCTGCCGGGGGCACCCCTTATGAGGTGCTCAAAGACCCCGCCATCAGCGCGTTAGCTGAAGACGGGGTCTTCGCGTGTGTGCAGGCGGGTGCCGCCAAAAGCAGCCGTTTGTCAGTGATCACGTAATGACGACGTAATGATCTTGATGGGCTTCACGGCAGGTCAGTGGCCGTTCTCCATCATTGTGAGGGCAGCTTTCCGGCTCACCGCCGACAGGATGTCCCGTGACTGCAAACTCCAAGCGCGTGGCCATCGAAGAGTTTCCTGCCGAAGCTAGCCCGCCGCCGTGGCCAGGGCTCCTGGGGCGGAGGGCGGCGTCCGACAAGCTGGGGCCCATTCTTTAAGGTGGTCAGCCAGGTTGTCCGAGAGGTCATTTAGGTAGCTGTCGGGGTTCTCGGCAGCGCTCTCTGCAGCGCGCTCCAGGTCCGCGAGTGTGACCATCTGACTGCCGTGGACGAGTTCTTGGTCACGGAACTGGCAGAGCCGGTCGAAAACCACCTTGATGAGCTTGCCGATGCAGCCACGAACGCGCACCTCGGGGTCGTCTCGCCAGATGCCGTAGAGACGTACAGCGACCGAGCGCAGAGCGCCCTCGTTGGGCTCGCTGGCCGTCGCCATCCTCACCAGAGCCTCGACTATGAGCAGCTTCGTCTTGGGCTTGAAGTTGGGATTCCAGGAACCGTCCACCGCGCTCGGCCAGTGAAGGGACTGACAGACGCTGAGCCCTGTGGCGTGACGACACAGCAGCTCGGCTGCGACAAGTTGGGCGTTGAGGGAAGTTGAGCGCAATGCAGCATCGATCACCAGGATCGCTGTCTCGTCCGAGATCCTCTTCTGGCCATCCTCGCCGCCTTCGGGCCATAGGTCCACGAGTAGCGCCACTGCGAGGTCGGCGTAGTCAAGCTTGGTAAGCGCCAGCAGTCCTGAAGCCATTGCCGCCGGGTGTACGGTTCCCGATTCGGTGGGGGAGATCAGCTGCCCGGCACGCATCGCGGCATCCAGTTTGAGCTGACGTTGCTGGTCAGCTTGCTCCTGCGTCAGCCGTCGTTCTGTCTGGCGATTCAGCATCAATCCGATCAGGGACACCGATGCAGTTACCAGTACGCCGACGAAGGTGAGGATGGCAGCCAGCCGTGCTGTGTCGCCCTTACCGAAGGAGAAGGGACCAAGGAGAAACGCCGCAGGCGAAACGGCGAAAAAAGTGAGTACACCGAGCGATGCAGCAGCAAGTTTCTTGCTGTCTCCACTCATCCAGAGCCCCCTACAGCGGCCTACAGTTCAAAGGCCTGACGTTCCATGATGGCCCTGCCGGGGTGCATCGACTAGCAAAGTGGCCGAAGTTAATGCTCGACAGCGTCAAGCCGGAGCCTTCGGGTTACGTCCAACGCCGCTTCCATTGAGGACCGGTGACATGTCGTCATCCGGCGCGACGCACGACAGCCCCGCATCGCTTCGGAGCTGCCGTGTGATGACCGCGTGGGCCGCTTCACGGTTCGGCGTCGTTCTCCTCCCCCAGCCCCTTAAGTATCCGGTCGTTCATCTCCTCCTCTTGGCCATCGATGCACTTCGCGTAGATCTTCAGGAGCACATCCACCGAGTGGCCGGCGCGGGCCGCCACCTCTGGGGCGAGCACACCGGAGTTGAGCCACTGGGAGACGCCCGCATGACGGAGGTCGTACGGCCGGAAGGCCAGGACCGACGACACCTGATGCGGTACGAGCGCCAGTTCCCGAGCCTGTTTCCACGCTCGCGAGTACGACGAGGCCGCGATCACGTTGCCCCGCTCGCTGGAGAACAACCGGCCGTCCTTCGCCGTACCGAACTCCTTCAGGTACTCACGGAGCAGCCGCACCAGCGGAGGCGGTATCGGCACGACTCGCACTTCGCCGCTGGCCCGTTGCTTCAGGCGGCGCCGATCGTGAGACTCCCCGGAGTCCGTCCACGCCTTCCCAGCCGTAGGACGGGTCTCCGCCAGCTCGATCCGCCCCCAACCCGACGCCGGAAGTGTGCAGTCGGAGCGGCGAAGTCCCAGCGCCTCGCCCGGCCGCATGGCCGCGTAGTACAGGCACCCGAAGAACGCCTTCAGCCGCCGGCCGCTCGCGCGCTCATAGCCACCAACGTAGGTAAGAGCGGTCAGCAGTTCCCGAGCCTGCCGAGGATTGACCACCACCCGTCGGTCAACCTCTTGCACCGCACGCTTGCCTCGCTTACGCCGCACTCGGCTCAGCGGGTTGGACTGCAGGTGCTCCAACTCCACTGCGTATTCAAGGCGGCTCGCTCCGCTCACCGCGTGCGGCCGAGTCCCACTGAGTCCGGCTCTTTGTTGTTGCTGCGCACCGATCGCGATAGACCTGCGATAGACACCAACACCACCATGTGGGCAGCAATCGAGGGCACTGTCTAGTAGGGGCCCATGCGTTCGGCGGCGTCCTGCAACCGCCTGGACACCGGTGAGGTCTCGGTGTCGTGGGGCCGACAGCCTGATCCTGGCCGGCAGGGGCGTCTTGGTCGTCGTACGAAGCTGGGGCATGGGTGTGTGCGCTGAGCGAGTCGGGCGCGAAGTCGTGCTGACACCCGTATAAGGAGATTTTCGGGCACTGATCGTGCCACTCTCGGCCGGCCTTCCTGAGCTGCGGAGACGGTGCGCCACGCCGGTGTTGAGATAGGCGCCGTCGCCGAGCGCGGTCACACCCTGGAAGTCCTCGGCCCCGAGCCGGATTCCCTCCGGGCCTGAGCGTCCGCTGTGGTGCCCGTCACCGGACAGGCCGCGGTCACCTGCCCCCTCAGGTGCGTCATTGCGAGACGCTCGGCTTCGGAAGTGAGTCAAGACGGCACCATACGGGACCTGGAACCCGGCTCCACATGCCGTGATCGGCTTCGGTGCGATCGTCCTCGATTGCCCTTGCCACACAGAACAACGCAGCAGGCCGGCGCCCACTGCCACGGAGACTCAACCAGCCCCTGGAATCAGCCTGTTGGTCTTCCGTACGCCCTTAGACACTCACCGGACAGTCCGGATTGCAGGCCGTCCGAAAACGCGGTGTCGCCCTCCGGTGACCTGAGTAACCTGAATATGTTGGCAATTTGAGGTGATCTGTATGGAACAGATCTTCATCAGCTATCGCAAGGACGATGCCGCAGCCGAGGCTTGGTTGCTCCAAGCGAAGCTGAACGACCAACTAGGCGGCGCGTTCGTCTTCCTCGACGAATCCGGTGTGGCACCAGGAGCACACTGGCCCAACAGGCTGCACCAAGCTCTCGACAGTGCGTCCGCCGTTCTCGTAGTCATTGGGCCGAACTGGTTGACGGCGTCCGACGAGTGGGCCCGACGGAGGATCGACCTTCAGGGCGACTGGGTTCGTCTGGAGATCGAGACATCTTTGAACGCGGGCAAGCATGTCATTCCGGTTCTCACGCGTGGGGCTGCGATGCCTCCTGCCGAATACCTCCCGCCGTCAATCTCGGAACTGTCGTCACGGCAGGCCATGAAGCTTCGTGATTTCCATGACGTCGAATCGATCGTGAACCATCTGATCGGCCTGCTGCGTGATTCGGCACCGGATCGGGCCCACGGCCTGTATCCCCGTCCCGCCCACGATCTACCGGACGTCTTGAGCGATGAGAAAATCAACATAGCGCTGCGGGACGCCCTGCGTCAGTGGCGCGTCCAGAGGCGCCCACTCGATACCGAATCGCCCGGCGTCCAGGGCCCCATAGCGGAGCAGGTCGGCCTGTACCGGGAGTACCGATTCGGGAGCTTCGAAGGCGCGGTCGCCTTCATGAGTTCCTCCGTCACCGGGTGCAACATAATGAATCATCACCCGATCTGGGAGAACATCTGGCGCACCGTGCGCATCTTCCTCAGCACCTGGGACATCGATCACCGGATCTCCGACCGGGATGTTCAGCTGGCCAAGTACTTCGAACGATCTTACGAGGATTTCCCCGCGGCCGACCCTGCCCCCTGAGCCTCCCGGCTCCGGAATGACACAGAGAGACCAGGGTTGCGATTCCGTGGGAGTGGTGGGCTGTCGTGTCGCCGCTTCCAGAGCCCGCGACGAGCCCGTCGTGCGCCGTTGCCGTAGGCCCGTCCCCGGACCACCCCCAGGGGTGGCGCACGCACGAACGGCGCGCCGCCCCTGGATGGGACAGCGCGCCGTGGGTGTCACGTCACTGCCGAGACGTCACTGGTCGGGCGACGTCAGTGGTCGGACGTCATCGTGCCGGTGATCAGTGGTGGCCGCCGCCCCCGTGGCCGCCACCCTCGTGACCGCCGCCTTCGTGGCCGCCACCCCCGTTGTGGCCCCCGCCACCGTGGCCGCCACCGTCGTGGCCCCCGCCACCGTGGCCGCCCCCGTTGCGGCCGCCCCAGGACTTGTCGTCCACGATGCGGCGGTGGTCGTTGCGGAGGCTGGCGGTGTCGGAGCGGTTGTCCCAGGCGTAGTCGCGGCGGTCCTGGTAGACGTCGTGGGCGGTGTCGCGGCCCTTTCCGGTGTGGACGCGGACGGTGGAGTGTCCGTCGAGGCGGAAGTGGCGGAAGGTGTAGGTCTGGCCGTCCTTGTTCGACAGCTTCCAGCCGTCGAGGTTGACGCCGCGGCGGTCGTGGTTGGTGATCTCCACCCACTCGTTGTTCAGCGAACGGGCGGAGCGGTCGTCCGGTCCCGGCGAGTCGGCCTGCACGCGGCTGATCTCCACGCTCGGCCGGGCCGCGTGGTCAGCCGCGGTCGCCGGCAGTGCCGCCGCGCCGACGAGAGCGCCGGCAGCCAGCGCGGCTGCGGCCAGACGACGGACGGACACGGAAGGTGAAGAAGTCACGGGTTCCCCCAGCATGGTGCGGGCACATCCCTGGATACGGCAACGGCCGGACCCCGGGCTGTGCGGTGTGCGGGTGGCGGCCTGTTGGCCGCACACCCACACCTTCTCCACCGTGCCGACGAGATATGAGCGATACGTGAATCGCGTTACGAGTCAGTCGCATTTCCGTGATTGTCGGGTGCACCGTCCATTTATGCGCGTGATGCACCAGGTTGACGCACCGAATTCTTGCGGGCACTGGCCCGAGGTCCGTGATCGCCAGGGTGCGCCACCCCGGGTCCGCCGGAGGCGTCACCCGAAAGTGGATAACGGACAGTGCACCGATTCCCGTTGCTTGGAGGGCTCCCGGGTACACAGGTCCACGATCCGCCACCTGGCTGCGATCAGGATTTGTCTGGAGTGCTACGTCGACCGGGTCACTGGTAGTAGCAGGTCTTCGCCGTCCCCGAAGCCGGGTCGCCGAACACCGTGTTGGTGCACGGGGTACCGCCCGTGAAGGTGCCGTAGAAGTACTGGCCGCCCGCCCCGTACGCCACCTCGTGAGTGCCGGAGAAGGTGCAAGTCCCGCCTTCCGGCGCACAGTTGGTCCACGTGGCGAAGGACGGCGGTGGAGCTACGACGTAGCAGGACTTCGCGGTGCCTGGGATCGGGTCGCCGAAGACCGTGTTGGTGCAGGGGGTGCCGCCCGGAAGCGTGGCGTAGCGGTATGCACCGGCGGCGCCGTACGCGACCGTCATCACGCCCGAGAAGGAACACGTCGCGTTCTCGGACGCGCACGACGACCAGATGTTCGTCGCCGGTGGTGCTGATTCGGCGTAGCAGGACTTCACCACTCCGGTCGCCGGGTCGCCGAAGACGCCCGTGGTGCACGGTGTCGAGCCGGTGGCGGTCGTGTAGTTGAAGCGGCCGTTGGCGCCGAAGGCCACTGCCGATGTGCCGTTGACCGCGCACGTCCCGTTCTCCGCCGCGCACTGGGTCCAAGTGCCGGGCAGGGCCTGGGTGGTGGAGCCGGTGGAGGAGCCGCCGCTCGTGGTGTACGCGGCCACGTAGTCGACGCTCAGGGCTCCGCCCGAGGAGGTCGAGGCGCTCGGGGTGGTGCAGCCGCACGCCGCGTTGGGGAACGTGCCGCCCATCGCCAGGTCGAGGATGATCGACTGGTTGTGGTCGAAGGCCGCCTGCCAGGTGGCGGTGCCCACTTGGGCCTCGGTGACCGAGTAGTAGGCGCTGCCGTCCAGGTAGAAGGTGATCGTCTCCGCCGAGGTGTCGGTGCGGTCGAGGATCATCGAGTACGTGTGGAAGCCGCTCTGGCAGCCGGGGCAGGCGCGCAGGCCGCTGCTGATTCCGGTGCCCTCGTTGCAGGGGCCGCCCGGGGAGGTGCCGCAGTGGATCGTGCCGGCCACGTCGGAGAGGGCGTTGACGTCCTCCATGATGTCGATCTCGCCGTTCTCCGGCCACTGGCCGGGGCCCAGCATCCAGAACGCCGGCCAGTAGCCCAACCCGCTTGCGGGGCTTGGCTGTTGGATGGACGCGGTGACTTCCAGCTTGCCGCCGGCCGGTGCGCCCACGTTCGCGGTCGGGGTCTGGATCCGCCCCGAGGTCCATGAACTGCCGGAGCCCAGCGCGGTGATGTTCAGGTTGCCGTTGCCGTCGAGGTGGGTGTTGGCGGTCGAGTCGGTCATCGTCTCGATCTCGCCGGTGCCGAAGCTCGAACCCGGGCCGGTGTCGAACTTCCAGTTGGCCGACGAAGGGGCCGATCCCGCCGAGCCGTTGAAGTCGTCGGTGAAGACGGTGGACCAGCCGGAGGGGGCTCCAGGGGCGGCGGCCGTGGCGGGCTGGGTGATGGTGGTGCCGTAGAGCAGAGCGACCATCGGGGCCAGGGTCGCCAGCCAGACCAGTCGTCTCGTCCGTGGTCTGCGTCCGGTGGTGTGGGTGTCCTTCGTTCCGAACTTCGATCTGAACTTCGATCTGAACATCGTCCGGCCTTCCGTATGAGGATCTGGCGGAACGTGCAGAACCCGGCGGCCGGTGGATTGAAACGTTCAATCCACCGGCCGACCGAGCGGAATCGGCATCGCCGTCGACATCGGCTTCAGGGGTGCGGCTACTGCACGTAGCAGGACTTCGCCGTACCGGACACGGGGTCACCGAAGACCGCGTTGCTGCACCCGGTGGCCCCGGAGACGGACCGGTACACGTACCGCCCGGCCGCGCCGTACGCCACCTCGTGGGTGCCGGAGAAGGTGCAAGTCCCGTTCTCCGCAGCGCAGTTGGTCCACGTGGCGAAGGACGGCGGGGCGCCGATCAGGTAGCAGGACTTGGCGGTGCCGGAGGCCGGGTCGCCGAACACGGCGTTGGAGCACGCGGTGCCGCCGGGCAGCGTCGCGTAGCTGAACGAACTGCCGGCGCCGTACGCCACCGTCATTACACCGGAGAAGGCGCAGGTGCCGCCCTCGGACACGCAGGAGGTCCACACGTCGGTGGCGGGCGGGGCACTCTGGCCGTAGCAGGACTTGGCAGTGCCGGAGATCGGGTCGCCGAAGACCGCGTTGGTGCAGGGTGTGGAGCCGGTCTCCGTCGCGTAGTTGAAGTGGCCGCTCGCGCCGTAGGCCACGGCAGTCGTCCCGCTGACCGCGCAGGTGCCGTTCTCGCTCGCGCACTGGGCCCAAGTCCCGGGCAGCGCCTGCGCGGTGGAGCCGGTACCGCCACCGCCACTGCTGCTGCCGGAGGTGAACGGCTGGAAGATCCGTGCGAAGTCACCGGTGTTCTGGCTGACGCCGCTGCAGGTGCCGGAGGCCGAAGTCGAGCCGGGGCAGCCGCCGTTGTCGCGGTTCTGCGACCAGTACGACACCAGGGCGATCCCTCGGGAGGCGTCGAAGGCCTCGACGCTGCGGGCGTTGTCGAGGGTGAAGATCTCGCCGGCGCTGTCGTTCTGGCCGATCATCGGGGTGTTGCCGAGCTTGGCGTAGGCCGCGGACGTGGAGATGCCGAACGCGCTCGCGACCTGGCTCGCCGCGGCGTCCACTGCCGTGTTGGCCGCGTTGCCCATGTCGGTGCCCGAGGAGCCGTAGTCCATGGTCATCAGGTTGACGATGTCCGGGGTGAAGCCGTTGGAGCGGGCGTTGTTGAGGATGTTCACGCCGTCGCCCGACAGGCCGCTGGGCAGCGCCGGGAGCGTGAAGGAGACCGACAGGGAACGGCCGTTGTTGGCGGCCCAAGTGCGCACCTGGGCAAGGGCCTTGTCGCGGCGGTCGATGCCGGCCGAGTTGGTGAGCGACGCCGACTCGATGTCGAAGTCGACGTGCGAGAGGTTGAAGGTGGTGATGACGTTCTCGATCTGCGCTGCCGCCGCCTCCGGGCTGGAGCAGGAGTCGCCGATCTCGGTGAGTGCGGTGTCGGCGCCGTAGCCGCCGAACGACACGGAGACGTCGCCGCCTTGGGCGCGCAGGGCGTCGATCTGCGTCTGGAGGGAGGCCTGTTCGCCGATCTGCCAGTTGCAGCCGGGGCCGTCGACGAACGCGATGGTGAAGAACTTGGTGCCGTAGTTGTTGGCCACGTCGGTGAGGGAAACGTTTCCCGACCAGGTGTCCGCGAACGGGGCGAACACATGGGCGGGCCAGGCGTTCGGGGCGGAGGCCGCCGACGCGGGTGCCGCCGCCGAGGCGAGGCCGGCCGCCGCGAGGGCGCCGGTCAGCAGGGCGGTGGAGAGAACGGAACGGAAGAGAGAACGGGATCTCGATCGGGTACGCATGCGCGACCTCCACGGGGGGACGGGGGGTGAATCGATTCAATCCCTGCGCGATATTGGTGCAGACCAATTCGCTGTGTGGGCTCAGGGAAGCAGCGTTGACAGGGCCGAGTCAAGGCAAGGGGGAGTCAAGAGGCGCGCGGAGCGAACGCGGGTGTCGTGACGGGCACGGATTGGTTGCGGGACGGCGCCACTCTCCCTCAACTACCGCCCGCCGACGGCACCATGGCGTCCCATGGGGGACTTGAGCGGGGGCAGTGGGGGCCGGGATCGCTACGTCGACTTTCTGCGAGCGTGGGCGATCGTGCTGATGGTGCTCGGGCACTGGCTGATCACCGGGTTGGTGCGGGATCCCAACGGGGCGATCGGCGCACCGGAGTTGCTCGCGACCGTGCCCTGGACCCAGTGGCTCACCCTGGGGTTCCAGATCATGCCGCTGTTCTTCCTGGCCGGCGGGCACGCGGCCGGCGGTTCCTGGGCGCGGGCGCGGACCGAGGGCCGTACCGCGACCGGGTGGGTGGGGCAGCGGGCGCTACGGCTGCTGCTGCCGGCCGGGGTGTACAGCGCGCTGGTGCTGGTCGCCGTGGCGATCTGCGCGGCGGTCGGGGTGGACCCCGGCATCCTCGCGCTCGTCGGGTGGGCGATGGCCATGCAGTTCTGGTTCCTGCCGGTGTATCTGCTGCTCAGCGCGGCAACTCCGGTTCTGCACGCGGCACATCGGCGGTGGGGGCTGCGGGTGCCGGTGGTGATGGGGGTGGTCGCGGTCGGTGCCGATGCGCTGGTGGTCAGCGTGCACGCGCCCTTCGTCGGGCTGCTCAACTACGTGCTCGTGTGGGGCGTTGCCTATCAACTGGGTTTCTGCTGGCGGGACATGCTGCTCACCGAGCGGTCCGCCGTCTCCGCGTTCATGGCCGCGGGCGGTGCGGTCGCCTTCGCGGTGCTGGTCTCGTTCGGGCCCTTCCCGGTGAGTCTGATCCTGGTGACCGGGCAGAGTCCCAGCAACACCGATCCCCCGTCGGCGGCCATGTTGGCGTGGGCAGTTGGGCAGGTCGGGTTGGCGCTGCTGCTTGCGCCGGTGCTGCGACGACTGTTGGAGCGCGAGCAACTCTGGCGGTTGGTACGGCCGTTGGGTGGCGCCAGTATGACGCTCTACCTGTGGCACATGCTGCCGGTGCTGATCGTCGCCGGCGCCTTCTATCTCACCGGGCTCGCGCCCGAACCGGTCTACGGGTCGGGGAGTTGGTGGGCGTTGCGGGTGCCGTGGCTGGGCGTGCTCGGGGTGGTGCTGGTGGGGGTCGTAGGGGCGCTGCGGCCGTTGGAGCGTGGGCTCGCGGCGGTGTACGAGCGGACGCGGCCCGGTGATCTCCCTCATGAACTCCCGCGTCGGCCTTGGGCATTGTGGCTCGGGATGGCGGCGAGTGTGAGTGCGCTGACGTGGTTCGCCGGGCATGGGTTCGCCTACGACGGGCGGTTCCCTGTGCTGCCTGCGCTGGGGCTGTCGGTGGGGGTCGGGCTGGTCATGGTGGCGGGGCGGAGTACAGCGGACCGGGGTGTGCGCCTTAGCGTCTGAGTGGCTTGTGTTGTCTTGCGAGTGGCGGGTGCGTTGTGGCTGGTCGCGCAGTTCCCCGCGCCCCTAGGGGGTTGCCCTGCCCGGGGTTTGGAGTGGACGTCGGTCTTGGTGCAATACAGCTGGGGGCTTGCCCTTGGTCTCCTCGCCGGGGCCGGTCATGGTGACGGGGCAGGACAGCTCACGCCGTTCCGCCCCGTCACCGTCCAACTGCCTTAGTGCCTACGGCATTTGGCGAGGTCGATCCGGACGATCTGCGGGTCGTGGTCGCTCGCCTGGTCCGCGAACTCCGCGTTGATGTGCACGACGTCGTAGTTGAAGGACGTCACCGCGGGGCTGGTCAGGATGTGGTCCAGGGTCTGGGAGTTGCCGTCGTAGACGTAGGTGTAGCGCTCGGCGGCGGGGAGGGTGGTGATGAGGGGCTTGAGGACGTTGTCGGCCGTCAGGGTGGTCACCGTCTGGGAGAACTCGTAGTCGTTCAGGTCGCCGAGGACGACCGCCTTGGCGTTCTTGTCCGCCGCGAGCAGGGACTTGACGAAGGTGTTGACCTCCGCCGCCTGGGCCGCGCGCTGGGTCTCCGAGCTGCGGGCCGGGGGCTGGTAGCGGCCGTGGATCGGCTGGTCGCCGCCCTTGGAGATGAAGTGGTTGGCGATCACGAAGACCTGCTCGCCCTGGAAGGTGAACTCACCGACCAGGGGCTTGCGGCTGTCCTCCCAGGCCGCGTTGGTCGGGTCGATCCGGCCCGGGGAGTAGGTGAGTTCGACGCCCTTGCGGGTCTTCACCACGCTCGTGGCCGTGGTCGCGTCGCCGCCGGGGTGGTCGGTGAAGGAGACCCGCTTGGGGTTGAAGAGGAAGACCTGGCGGATGTTGCCGCCGGGCTCGCCGCCGTCCTGGTCGTTGGTCGGCGAGATGTAACGCCACTTGTAGACCGGGCCGCCGGCCGCGCGGACCGCGTCCGTGAAGCGCTTCAGGGTGGCCTCGGCCGTCACCGTGCCGTCGTTCGTCGCGCCGTTGTCGTCCTGGATCTCCTCCAGGGCCACGATGTCGGGCGAGTTGAGGTTGACCGCGACACCCTCGGCGAGCCGGTCGAACTTCTCCTGGGTGTCGAGCGCGTCCAGGTTCTCCACGTTGTACGTGGCGACCGCCAGCTCGTCCTTCTTCTGACGGCGGGTCACTTCCTGCTTCAGGCCGTTGTCGACGAGGGTGCCGAGCTGGGTGGCCTGGACGTTGTAGCCGCCGTAGGTGGAGTAGTCGAGGGGGCCGGTCGTGGTGCCTGACAGTTCGTCACCGACGTTGGCCACGGGGAACGTTGACGTCGTGTCGAGCGACATCACCTCGATACGGCCCGTGTTGGGCTGGTCGTACGAGGAGTACAGGGTGCCGCCGCGCGCCGTGGCGTTCTCCTCCGGCTTGACCGTGACCCACAGCTCGCCGTACGCGTCCGAGGCGCCGACCACGCGCGCGTCGGCGAACGTGACCCGCATGCCCTCCAGGGACTCGAAGAAGTCCTGGGCGTAGACGGTCGGTTGGAGGGCGAGGGACTCGATGCTGCCGCCGGACGCGGTCGGGATGTAGGCGTCGGGGACCGAGGTCGCGTCCAGTGTCACGGCGTCCGGCAGGGCGTTGCCGCTGGAGAGGACCGTGGTGGTCGGGCCGCCGATCTCGGTGTTCGACTGGCTGGTGCTGCTCGGGTAGTACTCGCTGACCTTGCCGGTGACCAGGACCGAGTCGCCGACCGCCACGGTGGGCTTGGTGGAGCCGGTGTAGACGAAGACGGCCTCGCTGGTGCGCGGGTCGGTGTCAGGGGTGGGGTCCTGGATCCAGTAGCCGAGCGAGCCGCTGCTGCGGACGCCGGTGACGACGCCCGGGACGCGGGTGACCGTCTGGCCGGAGTACGGCGAGAGGCGGGTCGTGCCCTGGATGTCGTGGACGCGCACGGTGCCGGGGTCGGTCGGCGAGCCGCCGTCACCGCCGCCGTCGCCCGAACCGGGCGTCTGGCCCGCCGAGTTGACCGGTGACGGGGTACCGGCGGTGAAGTCCGCCGCATTGTCGTCGGTGTCGGCGAGCGAGTCGGCGCGCGCGACGGACGCCGTGTTGGAGGCGCCGGTGGCCGGGCCGCTGCCCTCGCGGACGACCGCGGTGCCGTAGCCCGTCAGGTCGACGATACGGGTGTCGG
>NZ_JAWOAI010000134.1:0-20690 GCF_033194735.1 Streptomyces sp. W16 | reverse complement strand
AGGTCGGGCGTGGTCAGCCCGTGCTCGGCGGAGAAGCCGTTGGCCGCCACGAACACGACGTCCGCGCGGATCTCGCCGTAGGCCCGCAGCGCCCAGGCGTCGACGGCGGCGCGCGTACGGTGCCGCACGCGCCCCCCGACGAGATGGAGCTGCATGCCCGGGTGGTCCGCGAGGCGGGCCGCGATGGGCAGCGAGTGGGTGACGACGGTGAGTTCGGCCTCCAGCGGGACGATGCCCGCGAGGCGGGCCACCGTCGTACCGGCGTCGAGGATCACCGTGCCCTGCATGGGCAGCTCGGCGAGGGCCGCCTTGGCGATGCGGTCCTTCTCGTCGGCCGCCGTCGACTCGCGCTCGGCGAGGTCGGGCTCGAAGTCGAGCCGTCCGGCCGGTATGGCCCCGCCGTGCACCCGGCGGAGCAGGCCCGCGCGGTCGAGGGCCTTCAGGTCGCGGCGGATCGTCTCCGCCGTGACCTGGAACTCCTCGGCCAGCGAGACCACGTCCACCCGGCCGCCGTCACGGGCCAGCCGGAGGATCTCCTGCTGCCGCTCCGGTGCGTACATGTCCGTTCGCCTCCGACCAGTGCCCGAACTTGTGGTTTCGCTCGGAGGCTACGCCCGGATTTCGGGAAAGTAAACAGGTTCGGGCACGAGGTGGACATGAACGGGCGCCGCGTCAGGTGTGCCGCCGCGTTTTGATCTTCTGTTGGGCGGCGATGACGGCGCGGGCCAGTTCGTGGCGGGCGGCTTCCTGCCGCATGGCCCTGGCGAGCTGGGCGCGGTGGTCGGGGAGGGGGACCTTCATGGCCGGGCCCGGCTCGGGCAGAGCGGTGTCGATGTACTCGTCGACGCGCTCGACGACCTTGGCCAGTTCGGGCCGGACGGTCTCCATGTGGTCGGCGATCCCCTTGATCATGTTGCTGATCTGGGCGATGTCCTCGAAGTCGACGGCACGACAGGGCTTCTGGGCGAGGCGGCACTGCGCCTTGTAGAGGTCGTCCAGCCACTCTGCGGGCCGGTCGAACTCGGCGCCGGCCTGGTCCTCGCCGCGGACCTTCCGCATCCACGCGAAGACCTGCCGGTGGTGCAGGAACGTGTACGTGCCGAGGGCACCCATGAAGAGAGCGGAGACGGCGGTCACCGCGAGGGAGCCCGCGCCGGTGCCGATCGCCAGCGTGGTGGTGCTGGTCATCATGCTGTGGTCCGTTCAGGGGTGGGCGTCAGTTCCCGGCGGCGAGGTGACGCAGCGCGTCCACGTCGTGGACGACGAACCGGCGGTACCCGGCTTCGACGATCCCGTGGTAGCGCAGGGTCCTGATCGCGTTCTCCGTGGTGGAGACGGCGAGTTGGAGAGCGGCGGCGAGGTCCTTCTGGCTCGGGCCGGTGATCGTGACGCGGCCCGCCCGGGGGCCGGGGCAACCGGCGGTGTCGGCGAGGTGCGCCAGGAGCCTGCTGACCCGCTCCAGGGGTGGCCTGGTGGCCATGGTGTAGACGAGTTCGTCGCTGCGGTTGCGGTCCTCCAGGCTGCGCAGCAGGGCGCGTTGGGCCTCCGGGCGCTTGCGCAGCAGGACGTTGAAGTAGCGGGCGCGGCAGGGGATGACCAGGGTCCCGGTCAGGCATTTGGTGCGGACGGCGGAGTCGTCGGTGATGAGCTTGGCCTCGCCGACCAGCTGGCCGCGGCCCCGGAACCGGGTGACGGTGGGGACGCTCTCCCCCGCGCCCAGCGGGAAGCGGTCCTGTCGTACGACGCCGTCCCAGATGATGTAGACGTTCTCGTCGGCCGGTCCGATCGGCAGGTGCTCGTCGCGCGCGAAGGCGCGGGTGAGCAGGCCCGCCTGCAGCAGCGCACGCCAGTCCCTGGCCGCCAGGCAGCGCAGGAAGCTTCCCTCGGGCTGGCTCTCGTGGTCCAGCAGGAGGTCGGTCGGGCGGGCGGTGTCGACGGTCGGGGGCACGCTCACTCCCCCGCTCCGGCGTACGCGCCCTGCGGTGCGCGGTGGTGGCGAGGTATCACGGTAGGCATGGGGTCTGAATCCCTTTCCCTGTTTCTCTGTTCTGTTGAGGCTCTGGAACCCCGCTGGTCAGCGAGGTTCCGGAGTGACGGGTCCGGCCTCCCTCTCCGGGAGGTACGGCAATCGCCCGGTTGGTGAGGCCGGGCGGGCGGAAACAGCAGCGGGACAGACCGTACCGCTCGTCGCGAGAGATAAGCCAGTCGCGATTCCCAAGGTGCCGCGACGGATAGTGATCATGGTCGAAACACCCTCGCCACGGGGTTTTACGGCAGGCGATCGGGCGCAATCCGAATAGAAAAGTAGCCATCCATTACGCAATTACCAAACCGCTTATCCCCGTTGTTCACTTTCCCCCGGAGACGCGACGGGGGCCTTCTCCGCCGAGCGACATATGACGTCCACACAAACGGGCGGCAAAGACGAGAGGCCCCGGGGCACCACCCCCAGGACCTCCCGGAAAGGTCCGGACCCGTCAGGATCAGACCGCTGCCCAGTAAACACCACGGACCGCCTTTGGGTCACTCCCCATCAGGCAGGAAGCGGCTCCCGCCGCCGGATGGCCAGCCCAAATCCCCAACCATGGGGGACGTCACCGACAGCGCACCCTCCCGCACGCGCCGTCGAGACATCTCGTCCGGCCGCACGCTTTACCCCATTTGCGTATGCGCGGGCGAGTCCGCCCCTATCCCCACCGGGGTGGGACGGCTTCTCCGCGTGACAGCAATCGATCAGTACCAAACAGATTCGGCCAACGCGCCCCCGCCCGGCCGACGCCCGAATCGACCGACAGTCCGCCCGGCGAATTAACCGACCGAGGCCTCCGCGATTCCTTTCCGAGAGGCAATCCGCGCCAACAAGAAATACGGCGAATCCGCGCCAGGAAAGGATTCCCGCCCATGAATCAACGGTTCACCACAGCACATCGTCAAATATCGACTAGTGGATAAGGGCACCACTGCTCGGCCGGCCTCACCGCCCCCTTCCACCTTCACTCCCACCCCATCTTTCACCCTGTCAGTTTTCTTGCGGGGCAGGCGAGTTGAGTGCCCGCGCCGCTCCGAAGCCGGAGTGTCCAGCCCAGAAGCGGCTAATTGCGTACAGAGCGTGGCGTTCGGTACCGAGTCCGCCGTCGGATCGGCCCGACGCGCGCCTCCCTTCGCGCACCGGCGTACGCCAACTCCGACTGCTTGCGCCGAGCGCCCCGCCCCCGGTACGGCCTCGGGGCGGGGCGCTGTCGTATGCCGGTGTAGGGCGTCAACTCCCGTCGGGCGCAACCTCCTTGGCCGTCCGCCCCGGCAGCGCGAACATCAGCAGGAAGATCAGGCCCATCACCGCGGCCACCCACCCCAGCGCGTTCTGGAAGGCGTCGACGAACGCCGGCCCCACCTCAGCCGCCGTCAGCCGGTCCCCGATCGAGCCGAAGAAGACCACTGACACCAGCCCGAGCCCCAGCGCGTTGCCCATCTGCTGCACGGTGTTGATGAGTCCGGACGCGGAACCCGCGTGCTCGCGCGGTACTTCGGAGAGGATCGTGTCGGTGAGCGGAGCGAAGATCAGGCCCATGCCGACCCCCATCACGACGAGCGGGAGCGCCATCTGCCAGGAGGCGATGGCCAGTTGGTACCGGTCGGACTCCCAGAGGTAGAGCAGCACGCCCACCGCCATCACCAGCGCACCGGCCTGGAGGACGTTGCGTCCGCCGACGCGCGGCACCAGTTTCTGTACGGACAGCCCGGCCGCCACCGAGACCGCGATGGAGAACGGTACGCCGGTCAGCCCCGCCCGCAGCGGGCTCCAGCCGAGACCGGTCTGCATGTACAGCGTCCAGACGAGGAAGAAGATGCCGAGTCCGACACCGAACACGGTCTGCACGGCGATGCCGGCCGCGAAGCTCTTCACCTTGAACAGGGAGAGTTCGACGAGCGGGGAACCGTCCCGCGCGGCCTTCCGCTTCTCGTACGCCACCAGTGCGCAGAAGACGCCGATCGAACCGGACATCGACACGAACCCCCAGGCGGGCCAGCCCAGTTCGTCGCCGCGGGTGAGGGGGTAGAGCAGCATCAGCAGCCCGAGGGTGACCAGGGCGACGCCGACGAGGTCCAGCTTCAGCGCGCGCGGGGCCTTCGACTCGGTGATGAAGCGGCTGCCGAGGATCAGGCCCGCGATGCCGACGGGCAGGTTGATGAGGAAGATCGGGCGCCATTCGAGGCCGAAGAGGTTCCACTCGGTGAGCAGGGCGCCCAGCAGCGGTCCGGAGACCGCGCCCAGGCCGACGATCGCGCCGAACAGCCCGAAGACCTTGCCGCGTTCGTGCGCCGGGAAGGTGGCGTGCACGATCGACAGCACCTGCGGCACCATCATCGCGGCCATCCCGCCTTGCAGAATGCGGGAGGCGACCAGCATCTCCGGGTTCGCGGCGAAGCCGCACAGCGCCGAGGCGAGCGTGAAGCCGCCGATCCCGAGGAGGAACAGCCGCTTGCGGCCGTAGATGTCGCCGAGCCGTCCGCCGGTGATGAGTGCGGCGGCGAAGGCGAGCGCGTACCCGGCCGTTATCCACTGGATCTGGCTGAACGAGGCGCCCGCGTCCCGCTGGATCGACGGGATCGCGACATTGACGATCGTGACGTCGACGAGGTCCATGAAGGCCGCGGTCATCACGATCGCGAGGGCGAACCAACGCCGCCGGTCGGCCGCGGCGGTCACGGGGACTGCGGGGGCCGGGCTGTCCACAAGGGTTTCGGTGGAGGTCATGGCTCGAAGCTATGACCCCATTAGGTCAGATCGTGTCCTAGTTCTACGGCATCCTCGAATCCATGACGACGGTGACGACGACGGAGGACTCATGACGACGGACACCCCGGCCCGGCTCCTCCAGCTCCTCTCCCTCCTCCAGACACCCCGCGAGTGGCCCGGCGGCGAGCTGGCCGACCGGCTCGGGGTCTCCCGCCGCACGGTCCGGCGGGACATCGACCGGCTCCGCGAACTGGGCTACCCGGTGCAGGCGACACTGGGCGCCGACGGCGGCTACCGGCTGGTCGCGGGCAAGGCGATGCCGCCACTCGTCCTGGACGACGAGGAGGCGGTGGCCATCGCGGTCGGCCTGCGGGCGGGCGCCGGGCACGCGGTCGAGGGCGTGGACGAGGCGTCCGTACGGGCACTGGCGAAGCTGGAACAGGTACTGCCCGCGCGCCTACGGCACCGGGTCGCCACCCTCCAGGCCGCCACCACCCCGCTGACCAGTGGCGACGGTGCGAGCATCGCCCCCGAGACGCTGACCGTGATGGCCTCGACGGTGGCCGGCCGGGAGCGGCTGCGGTTCGCGTACCGCGCCAAGGACGGCACCGAGTCGCGCCGCGTGACGGAGCCGTACCGACTCGTCTCGACCGGCCGGCGCTGGTACCTCGTGGCCTACGACCTCGACCGCGAGGACTGGCGGACGTTCCGGGTCGACCGGGTCAGCGAGCCGTTCGCGACGGGGGCGCGGTTCGCGCCGCGCGAGCTGCCGACGGGGAGTGCGGCGGAGTACCTGCGGCAGTGGATGTACCGGCGGCAGGAGGCCTACGAGTACACCGTGACCTTCGCCGCGCCCGCCGACGTCGTCGCCGCGCGCATCCCGGCCTGGCTGGGCACGCCCGAGCCGCTCGACGAGCACAGCTGCCGCCTGCGCGCCACGACCGGCGACGAGGTGCGCTGGCTGGCCGCCCGGCTGGCCCTGCTGGAGTACGAGTTCACGGTCCAGGAACCGGAGGAACTGGTGCGCTGCGTAAGGGAGTTGGGGGAACGGCTGAGCAGGGCGGCAGCGGGAGGACCGCTACGGCGTGAGTGAGGCGGGCGGAGCGGAGCGGGTGAGGCAGGGGCGCGCGAGCCGACCTCGCACCGAGCCACACGCGATCCCGCACCGGACCCCACCTCACGCCGTCTCACCCCACCCCCCGGGCCGTCCCGATCTCCCCCCAGGGAAAGTCCCGCAGCGCCCGCAGGTTCCGCAGCGCCGACTCCGCCGGGTCGGCGACCGTTCCCGGCTGTTCCTTTCCGGTCGCCCAGCCCTCGACAGCCGTCCGTACGGCGGCACTCGCCACGGCGGCGGCGAAGCGCAGCTCCGGGGAGGTCGCGCTCGGGGCGCGGGCGGCGAGGGTGGGGTCGCCGTGGGTGACACGTTCCAACAGCACTTCGCCCAGGGTCCGTTCCGATGCCTGGCAGACCTCCGCCCACACCCTGCGCAGGCCGGGGCTGGACTCCGCCATGCCGATCAGGGTGCGCACCCAGGTCCAGGAGTTCACGGAGACGCCCACCCCGGGGGTCAGTGTGTGGCGCACCCCGTGTTCCAGGGCCTCGGGCACCGACAGTGCGGGCGGGGCCGCGCGCACCGCGTCCGCCCAGCGCTGGGCGCCGGCCGCGTAGAGCGGGGCTACGGCCTCTTCCTTGGTGGCGAAGTAGCGGTAGAAGGTGCGCGGGGCGATACCGGCGCTCTGGGCGATGTCCTCGGCGCGGGTGGCCCGTAGCCCGTGTCTGGCGAAGAGTCCGGCCGCCGCCCGGGCGATCTCCATCCGGGTCTCGGCCTTGCGCCGCTCGGTCAGTGAGAGCGGTGCGGAGGGAGAGGCGGGACGGGAATCCGGTGTTGGGGTGGGGCTGCTCACACCAGCAGGCTATGCCGCTGTGGCACAATCTGCCATTCGGCGGGCCACCCCGGTGTTCAGGTACGGGGTGCCCCGCCATCCAAGCGTGTCCGCACCTCGCCCCGCCCCGTCCCGTGCGTGAAAAAGAGCCGGGCTCCGGCGCCTGGGGGGACAGGTGCCGAAGCCCGGCTCGGGAAAGTCCCGGCGCCGGGGGGGATTTGCGTCGGGACTTGGCTCAGAGGGTCTCGGGGCAGTGCGTCGGGCCCGAACTCCTGGGCCCTGAAGTCTTGTTCCCAGAGCTCCGCAGGTTGAAGCGGCGTCGCGCGGGCAGGTTTGCGCGGTCTCCCGCCACCCGGCGTACGCGGCTTGGCGCGGACCAGGGTCGTACGCGCCCCCATGGCCGCCGGGCCGGGTGCCGGACGCTCTCGCGCCCGGCACAACTCCCGCCCCGCTCGCGGCCGTTCGGCCCGCTTACGCCGCCGCGTCGAACCCGGTCTGGCTGGCCAGCTTCTTCAGTTCCAGCAGGGCGTGCTTCTCGATCTGGCGGATGCGCTCGCGGGTCAGGCCGTGCTCCTTGCCGACCTCGGTGAGCGTGCGCTCCCGGCCGTCCTCCATGCCGTACCGCATCTTGATGATGGAGGCCGTGCGCTGGTCGAGGCGGCCGATCAGGTCGTCCAGTTCCTCGCTGCGCAGCAGGGTCATCACGGACTGCTCGGGCGAGACCGCGGAGGTGTCCTCCAGGAGGTCACCGAACTGGGTGTCGCCGTCGTCGTCCACCGACATGTTCAGCGAGACCGGGTCACGCGCCCAGTCCAGGACGTTCGTCACGCGCTCCGGAGTGGTGTCCAACTCGGCGGCGATCTCCGCGTGCTCGGGCTCCCGCCCGTTCTTGCGGTTGAACTCGCGCTGCACTCGGCGGATCCGGCCCAGCTCCTCCACCAGGTGGACGGGGAGCCGGATGGTCCGGGACTGGTCGGCGATCGAGCGGGTGATGGCCTGGCGGATCCACCAGGTCGCGTACGTCGAGAACTTGAAGCCCTTGCGGTAGTCGAACTTCTCGACCGCGCGGACCAGGCCCGCGTTCCCCTCCTGGATCAGGTCGAGGAGGGGCAGGCCGCTACGGGGGTAACGGCGGGCCACGGCCACGACCAGACGGAGGTTGGACCGGATGAAGACGTCCTTGGCACGCTCCCCTTCGGCGACCAGGGCCTCCAGCTCTTCGCGGGAGGCGTCCGCCTGGGACACCTCCTCGCCGTCGAGGACCTGGCGCGCGAACACGCCCGCTTCGATGGTCTGTGAAAGCTCGACTTCCTTGGCGGCGTCGAGCAGCGGTGTGCGCGCGATTTCGTCGAGATACATGCCGACCAGGTCGCGGTCGGCGATCTCGCCGCCATGGGCGCGAACACTGCGTGCCACGCCGGAGGTCTCGCCGGAGGCGGACTTACGACGGGCGACGGCACGGGTTGCCATGCGTGCTCCCTTGCGATGGTGGGGTCAGCAGGTGTTCGTCAGGTGTTCCTGTGATGCCTCGGCACTCTTCTCGTGTGCCCTGCATCTGATGGAAACAACGACTGGAATCCGGACAGAATTCCCGACCCACTCCCCTATTTTTCTGATCTTGCAGTACCCTGTCCGGCCACAAGGGGGTAACGATGCCGTCGGAACATACAGAGGTGCAGGTCAGGCCAGGAGTCGAGAGTGACCTCGACGCCCTCACCGACATCTACAACCACTACGTACGCGAGACGCCGATCACCTTCGACACCGCCGCCTTCTCGCCGGAGGAGCGCCATCCTTGGCTGCTCTCCCACCCTGAAGACGGGCCATACCGCCTGAAGGTTGCCGTGGACGGGACCTTCCAAGGAAACTCACAGCGAATCCTCGGCTACGCCACATCCAGCCCTTACCGGGCGAAGCCCGCCTACTCGACCTCGGTCGAGGTCACGGTCTACCTCGCCCCGGACGCGGGCGGGCGCGGCATCGGAACACTGCTCTACAAGGCCCTGTTCGCCGACCTGGCGACCGAGGACGTCCACCGGGCGTACGCGGGCATCGCGCAGCCCAACGAAGCGTCCACGCGGCTGCACGAACGCTTCGGCTTCCGGCCTGTCGGCACCTACCGGGAGGTGGGCCGCAAGTTCGGCCGCTACTGGGATGTCGCCTGGTACGAGAAGGAGTTGTAGCCCTTCCCGAAGGGAAGGGCCCTTCGGCGCGGGCTCAGCCGAACTGCACCGACCGCTTCGCCATCCCCATCCAGAACCCGTCGATCACGGAGCGCTGCGCGTCCAGCTCGCCGGCGGCCTCCGCCGCGCCCATGGTGACGAACAGCGGGGCGAAGTGCTCGGTGCGCGGATGGGCGTAGCGCCCGGCCGGTGCCTTGTGGAGGAAGTCGAGCAGGCCGTCCCAGTCCCGTGCCTCCAGTGCCCGCCGGCCCCAGTCGTCGAACTCGGAGGACCAGGTGGGCACTCCCCCGCCGGTGTGGCGCAGGGCGGCCAGATTGTGGGTGAAGAAGCCGGAGCCGACGATCAGGACGCCCTCGTCTCGCAGCGGCGCCAGCTTGCGGCCGATCTCCATCAGCTTCACCGGGTCGAGGGTCGGCATCGACACCTGGAGGACCGGGATGTCGGCGGCCGGGAACATCTCGACGAGCGGGACGTACGCCCCGTGGTCGAGGCCGCGGTCCGGGACGTCCTGCACGGGGATGCCCGGGGCGCGCAGCAACTTCCGTACCGATTCGGCGAGTCCGGGGGCGCCCGGGGCGTCGTAGCGGACCTGGTAGTAGTGCTCGGGGAAGCCCCAGAAGTCGTAGACGAGGGGGACCGGGTCGGTGGCGGCGAGGGCGAGGGGGGCCTCCTCCCAGTGGGCGGAGACCATGAGGATCGCCTTGGGGCGGGGGAGGTCGGCGGACCAGGCGGCGAGTTCGCCGGGCCAGACGGGGTCGTCCGCGAGGGGCGGGGCGCCGTGGCTGAGGTAGAGGGCGGGCATGCGCTCCGGTGCGGCGGTGGACATGACGGTCACTCCCCATGATCGAACTCGGTACTTGAACTCTCAAACTTCCTGTGCGGCAGCTTACGCCCCGTTTGTTTAACCTTCAAGGAGAGCTCTCGTACAGTGGAGTGCATGAACACGGCACCCGCGCCCGCTGACGAAGCGGCACCCGCTGACGAAGCTCGCTGGCTCACCGCCGAGGAGCAGCGTGTCTGGCGCTTCTACATGCACGCCAGCACCCTCCTGGAGGACCATCTGGACCGTCAGCTCCAGCGGGACGCGGGCATGCCGCACATCTACTACGGCCTTCTCGTGCAGCTCGCCGAGTCCCCGGGCCGCCGGCTGCGGATGACCGAGCTGGCCATGAACGCGAAGATCACCCGCTCCCGGCTCTCGCACGCGATCGCGCGCCTGGAGAAGAACGGGTGGGTGCGCCGCGAGGACTGCCCCTCCGACAAGCGCGGCCAGTTCACGGTGCTGACCGACGAGGGCTACGGGGTGCTGAGCCGTAACGCGCCGGGTCATGTGACCGCCGTACGGCAGGCGTTGTTCGAGCGGCTGACCCCGGAACAGCAGAAGTCCCTCGGCGAGATCATGGAGATCGTCGCCGAGGGACTTCAGCCGAACGAAGCGGGTGCGGATCTGCCCTGGCTCCGCTGAGCCGCTCAACTCAGCGGGGAGCCAGGGCAGTTCCTGGGAGTCGTACGTACGGGGCGTCCCCTTCCCCGTACGTACGGATGGTGCGAAGGGGGTACGACCGGGTCGGGCGTCGTCAGTGGGCGACGACCGGGACCTTGAACTCGTCCTCGACTCCGTCACCGGAGGCGACCGGGTCGGAACCCTGCTTGCCCGCGTTGACGAGGACCGAGACGATGATCGCGGCCGTCACCAGCATGCCGACGGCGAACCAGATGGCGTTGGTGTAGCCGTGCACCTGGCCCTGCAGCGCGACGAGCTGCTGCTGGGTCTTGGAGGTGCCCGCACCGGCGATGTGGTCCTTGATGTACGCGGTCGTCGCGGACGCGGCGATCGTGTTCAGCAGGGCCGTACCGATCGCGCCGCCCACCTGCTGCGAGGTGTTGACCATCGCGGAGGCGACACCCGCGTCCCGGGGCTCGACGCCCAGGGTGGCCAGGGACATGGCCGGCATGAACGCCGTACCCATGCCGAGGCCGAGCAGCAGCATCGCGGGCAGGATGATCGAGGCGTACGACGAGCCGATCTCCAGCTGCGTCATCAGGAGCATGCCGACCGCGGCGACCAGGAAGCCGGGGCCCATGAGCAGGCGGGCCGGCAGGCGGGTCATCAGGCGGGTGCCGATCTGGGTCGAGCCGACCATCATGCCGACGATCATCGGCATGAAGGCGAAGCCGGTCTTGATCGGCGAGAAGCCCTTCACGACCTGCAGGTAGTAGGTGAGGAAGAGGAACGTGCCGAACATCGCGATGATGGCGATGCCGAGCGAGAGGTAGATACCGCCGCGGTTGCGGTCGGTGACGACGCGCAGGGGCAGCAGCGGGGCCTTGACCTTCGCCTCGACGATGACGAACGAGACGAGCAGGACGGCCGACGCGATGAAGAGCGCGATGGTCGAGGAGTCGCCCCAGCCGTTGGACTCGGCGCGGGTGAAGCCGTAGACGAGAGACACCAGGCCGAGGGTGGAGAGCAGGACACCCGGGATGTCGAGCGGGTTGCGGTTGCGGCCGCCCTCCGGCTCACGGATGACGAAGTACGCGCCGAGCGCGGCGACGATCGCGAACGGGATGTTCACGAAGAACGTCCAGCGCCAGTCCAGGTACTCGGTCAGCACACCGCCGAGGATGAAGCCGACGGCGCCGCCGCCACCGGCGATCGCGCCGTAGATACCGAACGCCTTGGCACGCTCCTTGGCGTCCGTGAACATCACGGCGAGCAGGGACAGCGCGGCGGGCGCGAGCAGTGCGCCGAAGGCGCCCTGGAGGGCACGGGCGCCGAACATCATGGCGCCGGTGGTGGCCACACCGCCGAGGGCGGACGCGGCGGCGAAGCCGGTCAGACCGACGACGAAGGCGCGCTTGCGGCCCCACAGGTCGGCTATACGGCCGCCGAAGAGGAGGAGTCCGCCGAAGGCGAGGGCGTAGGCCGTGACGACCCACTGCCGGTTGCCGTCGGAGATGCCCAGGTCGCTCTGGGCGGACGGAAGGGCGATGTTCACGATGGTCGCGTCCAGCACGACCATCAGCTGGGCGAGCGCGATGAACGCGAGCGCTTTCCAGCGGTTGGAATGGGCTTCGTGCTCGGCGGCCTCGGAGGCCTTGTCGCCCTTGTCGAGAGCGCCTGGGGCGCTTCGGGCTGTTTCAGACATGGTGGTACCCACTTCGGGACTTCGTGACGGAAAAATACGGAAGAAGGACGTGATCGGGGACGGCTCGTGGCCAGTAGCCGGTTGCTACGGCGACGAGAGCCGGGAGCTTGTTGTTGAGACTGGCGTGACGCTCTGGACTAATCGGCGCTGAACTAATCGGTCAGGGCTGCCGGAGATCCTCCATGGTCGCGGCCGTGCCGGGCAGGACCGAGCGGGCCGGGGCCCGCAGTCCGTCCAGGAACAGCTGCAGGTGTCGGTGTACGAAGCGGTCGGCGCTGAGGCAACCGGTGCCGGCCGGGGGCCTGCTGAGCTGGGCCACGGCGACCATCAGATCGCCGACACCCACGTCGGACCGGAGCTGCCCGGCCCTCCTGGCCCGTCCCATGACCTCGTCGATGAGCTCCTCGACCCGCTCGCGCGCTGCTTCCAGATCCGGGTGGAACTGGTCGAACGTGCTGGAGATCATCGGGCACAGCGCGCTGATCCGTTCGTCGGCGGACACGTGCACGAAGCGCTCCAGAGCGGCGAAGGCGTCGCCGCTCTCGTCGAGCGCCTGCTCGGCGGCCTCCGACGTACGGTCCATGACCGAGACCACGACCTCGCGGACGAGGGCGTCGCGGTCGGGGAAGTTGCGGTAGAGCGTGGCGTTGCCGACGCCGGCCCGGCGGGCGATCTCGTCGAGCGGCACATCGGGGCCGAACTCGACGAACATCTCGCGGGCGGCGGTGATGATCCGCTCCCGGTTGCGCAAAGCGTCGGCGCGCGGCCGGGGCACCTTTCGCTGTACGGGGGTCGCGGTCGTCACGGCCAGCTCCTTGGGTTACGGGTGGCGATCCGGGGACTGAATCCCCGTTTCGCTCGGACACATGGCTAAACGGGGAAACGCTCCCCGGTTATTTCCCACCCGGCGGGTCATTTGATGTGACCTGAGTCACATCCCGTTTGGCTCCTTCTCCGCCTCCGTCCCACCACAACCACACGGTCGGTCTCCTCCAGCGCGCGCCCTCGCACCGCACGACACAGGGTGATCGAAAGGGTGCAGCCGGAGACCGGCGGCTGCCGTGGCGCGAAGGGTCCATGCATGCAGCCCAGCCGTCGGATACGCCCGCGCCGCGTGGCCGCCCTCGCGTCCGTGACCGTCCTGACCCTCGCGGTCAGCACCTCGGCCGGTACCGGACACCTCACCCCGGGCGCCATGACGGCGGCGGGCCCGGTCGCGCTCGCCCGCACCTCCGCACTCGGCGCCTGCATGATCAACGGCCCCCTCGACACCGAGATGTCCGAGGGCATCCCCACCCCCGGCGGCTACTCCCGCTCCACCGGCACGGTCCACGCCCTGACCCTGATGGTCGACTTCTCCGACGCCCCCGGCCAGGGCACCGCCATGGACCGCTACCACGAGTTCTTCCCCCAGACCCAGGAGTGGTTCGCCACCAGCTCCTACGGCCGCCTCGACTACCGCCCCGAGACCCCGGTCGACCACTGGCTGCGCATGCCCAAGCCCTTCAAGTCCTACGGCATAGAGCGCGGCGCACCCTTCGACCCCGGGTACCGGCAGCTCGTCCAGGACATCGTGGCCGCGGCCGACCCGACCGTGGACTTCAGGTCGTACGACCTCCTGAACGTCCTGGTGACCCCGAACGCGGGCCCCTCCGCGCTGGACACGGTCCTGTCGGTGACCTTCGCGGGCAACACGGAGGCCCCGGTGGCCGACGGCGTCCCCGTCTCGAACGCCTCCTTCGTCTACTCCCGCCAGGACGACGGCTCCGGCTCCTACTCCCGGACCGGCTACCGCGTCCTGCCCCACGAGAACGGCCACGTCTTCGGCCTCCCCGACCTCTACACCCAGGAGGGCGGGGGCTCGGTCGGGCACTGGGACATCATGAGCGAGGACTGGGGCGCCGACAACGACCTCCTGGGCTGGCACAAGTGGAAGCTCGGCTGGCTCGACCCCTCCCAGGTCAACTGCGCGATGACCAGAGGCACTTCGGAGTACACACTGACCCCGCTGGAGCGGCCCGGCGGCGACGGCACACGGCTGGTCTTCGTCCCGCTGTCCCGACGGACGGGCTACGCCCTGGAGTTGCGCACCCACGAGGGCAACGACGAGGCGGTGTGCCGGCCCGGCGTCCTCATCTACAAGGTGGAGGCGGACGTGGACACCGGAATGGGCCCGGTGAAGGTGTACGACGCCCATCGCAACAGCGGCGGCTGCACACGAAGCCCCAATGTGCACGCCGAGTTGTCGGACGCACCGTTCACGGCGGGCGAGACCTTCAACGATCCACGCCGCGGGATCCGGGTCGCGGTCACGGGGGCGGATGCGGCGGGGAACTACCGGGTGACGGTGACGCGGACGCGGTAGCCCTGCCGGGTGCGCGGACGGGGACGGGGACGGGGGCCCCATCAGGGCGAGGCGCCGGGGACGGGCTCGCACGGGCTTACCGTAGGGCTGCCGAGATCGCCGTACCGGAGAGCCGATGCCCGCTGAGACCACGTTGGACGCCCGTGCCGGAGCCGTGCCCGTCGAGGCGGTCGCCCCGTTGATCCGGGGGGTCGCCGTGGTACGTCAACTCACCGAGGCGGGCGGCACGTTGAGCCTCAGCGGGCTGGAACGGGCCACCGGACTCGCCCGTTCCACCGTCGACCGGATCACCGCGACGCTCGCCCGCATGGGATACGTCCGTCTCGACGGCCGGGACACGGTTCTCACCCCTCGGATCATGGAACTGGGCAACGCCTACCTGGCCGCCCTGCGACTGCCCTCCGTCCTGGACGCCCGCGCCGACGCCCTCGCCGACGAACTGGACGAGTCGGTGTCCCTCGCCGTCGCCGACCGGGACGGCATCCGCTTCATCCACCAGGCGACCCGCCGCCGCGCCATGTCCCTGAGCTTCCGCATCGGCGACCTGCTGCCGGCCGAACGCACCGCCCCGGGACCGCTGTTCGCGACGGAGTGGACGGAACGGGACTGGGCACGGTGGCGCGAGCGCCGGGCCGCGGACCCGGAGGACCGGGACTTCCCTGCCGTACCCCCGCGCTCACCGTCGTCCCCCGCGCCCGACCTCGAACGGTCGGCCGCACAGGCCCGCGAGGACGGCTGGGCGCTGGACGACCAGTTGATCGAACCGGGGCTGGTGGCGGTGTCCGTGCCGGTCCGCGATCCCCGTACCGGCGCGATCGCGTGCGTGGCGAGCGTGGTGAGCCACACCAGCCGGCATACGGCGGAGGAGCTGCGGAACACGCTGTTGCCGCGGCTGCGTGCGGCGGTCGAGGCGATGGAGGAGGACCTGCGCGCCGCACCCCAGGGAGACTCGGTGGCCGCCCCCTCGGGCCTGGCGACCTGGACGGGCGCATCCAAGCAGGAACTGGGCCGGGAGTTCGTCGAGTCGCTGGCCCGCGGACTGACCGTCCTGACTGCCTTCGGCGAGGGCCGCGCCGAGCTGACCCTGACGGAGGTCGCCCAGACGACGGGACTGGCCCGGGCCACCGCCCGCAGGGCGCTGATCACCTACGAGCACCTGGGCCTGGTCGCCACGTCCGGCGACCGCCGCTTCACCCTGACACCCCGGGTCCTGTCGCTCGGCTTCCCGCCCCTCTCCCGTACGACCCTCCCCGACCTCGCGCTCCCCCACCTGACCGCCTTCGCCGCCCGCGTCCACGAGTCGGCGTCCCTCGCGATCCTCGTGGGCGACGACATCCAGTACACGGCCCGGGTCGCCACGAGCCGCGTGATGAGCGTGAACATCGCGGTCGGCACCCGTTTCCCGGCGTACGCGACGGCACTGGGCCGCGTACTGCTGGCCGACGCCCCGCCCGCGACCGTACGACAGGCTCTCGCGGACGCCCGCCCGCTGACCCCGCACACGCTGACGGACCCCGGAGCGCTCTCGGCCGCACTGGAGACGGTCCGGTCCCAGGGACACGCCCTGGTGGACGAGGAGTTGGAGGTCGGCCTCCGATCGATCGCCGTGCCGGTCCGCGACCGCACGGGCCGAGTCGTCGCGGCGCTGAACACGGCGACGCACGTGGCACGCCGGACGACCGAGGAGTACGTCGCGGACGTCCTGCCCGAGTTGCTGGTGACGGCAGGGCGGATCGAGGCGGATCTGCGGGTGGCGGGGCGGTTCACCCGGGTGTCGGAGTCCTGACCCGGGAGGGAACTCGCGGGGCGCCTACGCCTCGATGCGATGGCGGGTTCCGGCGGGCGGCACGGGCGCAGCGCTGTCGGGATCGGCGGCCCGACCCGGGAGAGAACTCGCGTGACCGCTACGCCTCGGCCGCGGGTTCCGGCAGCAGACCGCGCAGCCGCACCACCCAGACCACGATCGCGGCCACGGTGATCGAGGCGACGGCGGTGGCCATGCCGGCCCGGATGCCGGCGGACACCGTGACACCGCTCGCGACCAGGGCGCCGAGCGGGACGCCCAGACCGGAGGAGAGCATACGGCGGGTGGTGTTGACCCGGCCCTGGAGCTCGGGCGGCGTCACCTCCTGGGAGTAGGTCATCGTGTTCACCAGCACGACCAGATAGGCGGTTCCCCAGGCCGCCAACGCGAACAGCGCTATCCGCCAGTCGGTGCTGAGCACGACCACGAGTCCGAGCAGCGCGCCGACCGGCAGCACCAGGAGCAGCAGCGGGAAGGCGTCGTAGCGGCGCCGCAGCCGTGGCAGGAGCAGGGAGCCGCCGATGCCGCCGGCGCTCCACGCCATGTAGAGCAGGCCGATACGGCCGTCGGAGCCGTGGATGCCGAGGACGCGGTCGGCGAAGACGACGAGCTGGCCGACGATGGCGCCGCCGGAGAACGACTGGAGGGTGCCGACCACGGTCATCACCCGTAGCGTCGGATGCCCGGCCAGGAAGCGCAGCCCCTCACCGACGGACTCCCGAAACCCCGGTCGCGGGCCCGAACGGGCGGCGCGGGCAGGAGAGTTGGCGACGGCCCGGAGGAACAGCGCGGAGCCGGCGAAGCTCAGGGCGTCGAGGGTGAGCGTGCCCACGGGGTGGACCAGGGCGATGAGGACGCCCGCGATGCCGTTGCCGATGATGCGGACGACGGTCTCGGCGCCGTAGAGCACGCTGTTGGCGTCGGGGAGTCTGTCCTTGCCGACGAGGGCGGGGACGAAGCCGTATCCGCCCGCGTCGAAGAAGAGGGAGAGGCCGGAGCAGAGGAACGCGACCACGACGACGTGTCCGACGGTCAGCGCGTGCAGGGCCTGTGCGACCGGGACGGAGCCGAGGCACAGGGCGCTGAGGCAGTCGGTCGCGATCATCAGGGTGCGCCGGTCGACGCGGTCGGCGACCGCGCCCGCGATCAGCCCGAACGCGAGGTAGGGCAGCGTGCCGGCAGCCGCGACCAGGGAGACCAGCAGCGGCGACCGGCTCTGCTGGAACACCAGGACGGGCAGCGCGACGGTGGTGACGGCGGAGCCGAGACCGGAGACGGCACGGGAGAGCCAGAAGTTCCGGAACGCCGGGCTCCGCCGGAGGGGCGGGCGTCGCGGGCCGCCTTGCGGGGTTGGCGGGGTGGTCGGCGGGGTGGCTTCTGTGTCGGTGACTCTGTCTGTCATCTGTCGAACTCCATGGCGAAGGACCGGCGGGCGCGGTGGCCCGTCGGTGGGGTGTGCTGCGGGGATGCCGGAACCCGAGTCGGAGTCGGAGTCGGTTCAGGGCATGAAAAAGGGTCGACACCCGGTCCGGTTGGTTGGTGACCGGAGGTGTCGACCCGAAGGATGAACTGGGCCAATTATAGCAGGAGTTGGGGTTTCGGTGCCGGGAGAGCGTGCGGTCGGTGGTGACCGCCGCCGGGGTCGGGGCGCTCTCGGCGGCCCGAGGCGCATCCAGAGGGTGAGTTCCTCACGGCTGTCCAGCGACACCTCCCTGGTCCTCCCACCCTGGGTGGACACCGACGTCACCGGCAACCCCGCCTACTCCAACGCGCCCCTGGCGTCGGCCCCCAGGGCCCCCACGGAACAACACGGAACAACTCGGAACACCCTGAAAAACGCCCGCTGACCACCGCCGTCCGGCGCCCGGGCCACCGGGACTCCCCACATCCCGGCCCCCCACCAACGCGCCGGACGTCAACGCGCCACGCGCTACACTGACGCCGGTGGCACAGCCGTACGCCGGCTACGCCACCACCGCGCCTTCGTAGCTCAGGGGATAGAGCACCGCTCTCCTAAAGCGGGTGTCGCAGGTTCGAATCCTGCCGGGGGCACCAGGTCTGACCAGCGCGTTTACCTCTCTGAGGTAGGCGCGCTGTTCGTCGTGGCCATGGCATTAACCATGAACAGGTTGCAGAGCCATGGCGAACGCCAAGAGCGAGTGACGTCAGCGCGGCAGTATCCGCCTCAACGGGGCCGGCTTCCAGGTCCGGGTCTTCGCCGGGCGTGACCCGCTCACGAAGAAGGACATCTACCTCCACGAGCAGGGCGACACGGAGGTCGGGGTCGAGAAGGCCCGCACGAAGCTCCTCCACCAGGTCGACGAGACGTCGTACGAGCGGGCCGAGGGCATCGTCCGCAACTACCTCAAGCCCACATTCGGCGACCTCAAGGCCGGCAACGGGTGCGTCAGCGCCGCAAGAGGGAGTGCCCGGTGAAGCGAATGTCGATCCCGGCGCGTTCGCCGGCGCGGGTGACGACGTCGCCGATGGACTCGGGCTCCAGCCCGCTCTCCAGCCCGCTCTCCAGGACGGTGTGCCGGCGATTGTGCAGGCGCCGCCAGGCATACCCGTCGGGGTCGTCCAGGCCGGCCGCGTCCTGCCACGCCTGCCAGGCCCGGACCAAGCAGATCGAGGCCCGGGAGCCGTGGGGGACCGGGACGATGCGCGGGTGAACCTTGGACACGCGCAGGTCGGTCCGGATACCGCCCGGGGTCTCGGCGTAGTCGCGGACCCGAGTGAAGGCGAGTTCGCGCTCGCGGCCGGCGACGGCTGCCGGAGAGACCGGGCCCACCCCCGTAGCCGGGCCCGGTCTCCCGCGAGTGACGACTCCTCAGCCCGCGAGGGCGAGCCACCCCGCCATGAGCAGCGTCACCCCGGCCAGGACCGCGGCCGTCACCGCACGCGGGCTCCACCGGCCGGTCCGGGTGTGCGAGGACCTGGCCAGGACGGCCGCCCCCGCCGCGAGGATCACCGGCAGCCCCGTCCAGAACACGACGATCGCGGCCGCACCGAGCACGGCCACCAACAGGGCGCGGAGACCGGTGCGTTCGGCGGGCCGTGCCGCGGCACGGCGCACGACCACTCCGAACACCACGGCGCTGCCCAGCACGGCGAACGCGACCAGCAGGGGCAGAACTCCGAGCCCGTGGTGGCTGGTCGACACGTCCCAGGTGTCGCCGTTCAGCGGTGTGCTCACGTAGGTACCGACCAGCATCACGCCGAGAGCGACGGCGGCGACCGCGACGGCCGTACGCACGACGTTGTCGCTTTCCTTCGGCATCGGCATCGGCATCGGCTTTGTGGATTCCACGGGTCCTCCCCCGGTCGGTGGCCCCTGCCGGACCACTCGGCCACCACATTGCGCCCGCCTCCCGCGGCTCCGCTGCTGACAACGACCCCGACCCGGCCGGGGAGTTGACCCGGCGGAGCAAGGACTCCGGTCCCGGGTCACCGGGACACGTCCGCTGCCAGACTGGGGGCACGCTCCGACCGCGGTCGGGCATGGAGGTGTGTGATGGCAATGGCCGGGAACACCGCGCGACAGCGACACGACCAGGCCCTCGCCTGGGCCCCGGCCGCCCTCACCGCCCTCGCGGGAGCCGGCGGCACGTTCATCGCCTACCTCCCGGACCACGGACTGCTCGCGCACGCCGGCGAGTTCGGGCGCGACACCCTGAGCATCACGCTCGCCGCCGTCAGTTGGGCCGTCACCGGAGCCACCCTCACCACCCTGCGCCCCGGAAACGCCATCGGACGGCTGCTGACCGCCGTCAGCCTCCTGCTCGCGCTCACCGCACTGTTCCAGGCCTACGGCGCGTACGGCGCCTCGGTGGCCGACCCGGCATGGCCCGCCGCCCGCCTGGCCGCCCAGTTGTTCAGCACACTGTGGCTGCCCGCCTGGCTGCTGCCGTACAGCGTGCTGTTGGTGCTGTATCCGCAGGGCCGGCCGCAGGGACGCCGTGCGCGGGTGCTCGCGTGGACGGCGACGGCCGGGCTCACGCTGGTGGTGGTCGGCGGTGTCTTCTCCCCGTCCTTCTACGACGACATGGTCGCGCACGGCGATCCGCCGCTGTCCGCCCCGGCAGCCTTGCTCTCCACGGCGTTCGGAGCGGGTTTTCTGCTCCTCGCCGCCGCGACGCTCGCCATCTGGGCCGACACCGGTGTCCGCCTGGCCCGCTCCCGGCCGCCGCAACGGCAGCAACTGGCATGGGTGGTGGCCGTCCTGCCGCCGATCGGCATCGCCACGTTCTTCACCGACCGGATCGTCTCCAACGCCCTCAGCATGCTGCTGCCGGTGGCCGTCGGCGTCGGCGTGCTGCGCCACCGACTGCTCGGCATCGATCTCGTCCTGCGCCGCTGGCTGGTGTACGGCACCCTGACCGCGGCCGTCGTCGCCGCCTACCTCGGCACCACCGCGCTCGCCGGCGCCACCCTCGGGCACGGTGTTCTGCCGGGCGTGGTGGCAGCCGCGCTGGTCGCGATGGGACTTGCCCCGCTGCGGGACCGGCTGCAGCGGGCCGTGGACCGCTTCGTGTACGGCGACCGCCGCGACCAGATCGGGAGAGCGG
>NZ_JAWOAI010000133.1:0-20711 GCF_033194735.1 Streptomyces sp. W16 | reverse complement strand
GGGGTGTGTCGGGCGCGGCCCGGGCAGGGGTGCGTTGGGCAGGGGCCGCATCCGGCGGTCTCCGGGCCCACCGCCCGCGCGGCAAGGGCGAGTTGTCGCCGGAGGCCTTCGCAGCCGTCACCGGCGTCCGGCCGATGCCTCTCGGCGGGTGGTCGGTGTGCGTCGTAATGTCAAGATCGTGTCCTCAGTGATGCTGTCCCTTCTCAGGCGTGTCTCAGGAGTGTCATCGGCTGAGGGATCACCACAGGGGCCCCGTGCTGGAGGGAGAACGACCGCGGGGCAACCGCGGATCGGCAATCACGGGGAGAACGAGACACATGATGTTCAAGCGATTCGGGACCATCGCCGCGACCGCGATCACCGGCACCCTGCTCCTGACCGCCTGCAACGGCGCGGACGGTGCGGCCGACGCCACCGTGTCACATCCGACGACCGGGGCGGCGCAGCACGGGGGCGCCACCCAGGCGGCCGGTGCCATCGGCCGCTACTCCGAGAACGCGCCGGGGGCACGGTACTTCACCACGATCCTCACCGGTGACAACGAAGTGCCCGTCAAGGGCAAGCCGGCGGTGGGTGACAAGGACGGCAGCGCGCTGGCCCTCATGCGTATCCAGGGCGACGAGGTGTCCTTCGCGTTCGCGTGGACGGGTATCGGCACCCCGACCATGGCTCATCTCCACCAGGGTGCGCGGGGCACCAACGGTGACGTGAAGATCCCGTTCTTCATGGAGAAGCTCAAGGGCGGCACGCCGTTCGTGTTCGGCACAGTGAAGGTCAAGGACGCCGACCTGCTGCGGAGCATCAAGGCCCACCCCGACCAGTTCTACTTCAATCTGCACACCGCCGAATTCCCCGGCGGCGCGGTCCGCGGACAGGCCGTCGCACTGCCGGGCGCGGTCTCGCTGCCCGACGCCATCCGGCACTCGGCACTGGCCGGCGTCGTCAAGGGGGCCCAGATCTACGCCTGCACCAAGCAGGACAACGGCTCCTACGCCTTCACCCAGGACAACGTCGACGCCACCCTCCAGGGCGGCATCCAGCACAGCTTCGCCAAGCACGGCCCCGCCGGCCCCCCCGCAGTGGATCGCCCCCGACGGCTCCTCAGTGACCGGCAGCGTCCTCAACAGGTTCGACAACGGCACGGGCAACATCCCCCAACTCCTGCTCCGCGCACAGCAGACCGGCAAGAGCGAAGGACTCCTGTCCAAGACCACCTCGGTCCTGCGACTCAACACCGCCGGCGGCGTCGCCCCCGCCGGCACCTGCAACCCGGCCGCGCAACCCACCGCCCGCGTCCCCTACACGGCCGACTACCTGTTCCTCGCCACCAAGTAACACCGACGAGCGGCACCGACCGAACCATCGGAGCCGTACACGGCCAGGCGATGCGAGCCCTCCCGCGGGCTCGCATCGCCGCGTGTTCCGTCCTGGCCCCGTCAGGTGCCGCCTACCGCTCGACGTCCCCGGTCTCGGGTTCGCCCCCTCCTCCGAACTGACCAACGAGGCGATCGCCGCGAAGAAGGCGGCGATCCCCGGCAGGTTCGCCCCTTTGCCCGTGAAGCCGCGAAGTCCCCCGGCTCCGCCAGGTCACGATGTCCAGCCGCTCATCGTCCGGGAGGCGGACCAGACTCATTCAGGGCTTCGTCAGGTGCCTTCCTTCCAACCGAGCGTTTTCCGGGGCCCGCCATTGAGGGCGCCAGCCACGGCCTGGAGCTCTTCCGGCGACCACCTGGCCAGGTCGGTGCCCTTGGGAAAGTACTGGCGGAGAAGCCCGTTCGTATTCTCGTTCGTCCCGCACTTCCCGGGGCTGTGCGGATCCGCGAAGTAGACCGCGACGCCAGTGTCGAGCTTGAGCTGGGCGTGCGGGGTGAGCTCCTTGCCGCGGCCCCAGGTCAGCGACCGCCGGACCTGTTCGGGAAGCGTTGTGATGACCGGCGTGAGTGCCTGGTTCATCGACAGTGCGCCATAGCCGGCAAGGGCGGGCCCGTTTGGGGGCCGCGGGATGGTGCCGTATCCCTCTTCGCGGGGCAGGTGGAGGAGCATGGTGCACCGGGTGGTCCGCTCTACCAGCGTGCCGATCGCCGACCCGTGCAGCCCGACGATCAAGTCTCCCTCCCAGTGCCCGGAGACGGCACGGTCTCGGCCTCGGCCGGGCGTTCGCTGATCATGACCTCCGGCGAGACGTGGGCCCAGGCTTTGCGCCGGGTGCGAGCGCTCGGGAGGCGTAGTGCCCGCCCGGTGCGCAGGCAGGCAACCAACTCGCGTTTGAGTGCCTCGCGGCTCTCGCCGTAGAGCGCCTGGTAGATCGCTTCGTGCGAGATGCGCATCGATTCGTCCTCGGGGAAATCGACCTTCAGCCGGTGACAGATCTGCTCCGGACTCCAGGCCAACATCCACTTGCGGTCCTGGCGGTGGGGCTTGTTGCGGCCCTTCCAACGCTCCGTCTCGGACCCCTGCACCAGGCTTCCATCCGGGCGGCGGACCTGCCCGGACAACTGCTCCTTGACGTATTCGCGCAGTCGTTGATGCGTGAGGAGCTTCGCCTCCTTCGGACGAAGCGCCGGCATGTCCGCTTTCCACTGCGCGACCGAGGCACGGTAGTCCAGCTTGCCCCTCACGGGTCGCCGCGTCGCGGCGAGGCTCGCGGGAGATCGTCGATGGTGACCGGCCCAGCCGTCCGGCGATCTCCCGTACCCCGGCTCCCTGCACGCGCAGCAGAGCGATCTCCTTCCGATCGGCGAACGAGAGACAGCGGCCCGAGACGGTCAGGTTGATCTGCGACATCCCGCCGGCATGTCGGAACCACCGCGTTCCCACCACTGGCACAGCTCCGACAGCGACCGCCGCATCCTCGTCGGCGACGCCCTGGACAACGCGCTCATGGAAACCCAGATCGGCCTCTACAAAACGGAGTTGATCAAACCCCGCAAGCCCTGGCACGGCCTGGCCGACGTCGAACTCGCCACCGCGGAATGGGTGGACTGGTCCAACAACCAGCGTCTCCACACAGCGATCGGAGACATCCCGCCCCACGAGCACGAGACCAACTACCACGCTCAACACAGAGAAGGATCCGGATGCCCGGCGCCATGCCGGGCGCGGGAGATATCCGACCCGGTAGGGGTGCGTCAGGGTCTTCAGGAAGTGCCACGCCCTTGGGAGCTCGCCCCTGCCGTCGAGCAGGAGGAATGCGGTCCATCAGAGGCCGAGCTCAACGGATGCCACAGAGCCAATGTCACCTACGCCAGAACGCCGCACGGCCTGCGATGACGGCAATCTTGCCACTACTATTGGTGTCATGACTGCCATCACCCTACGGATTCCCGACTCCATGGACAAACAACTGCGCGACGCTGCCGCCGGCGCATCGTCCCTGAACGACTACATCGTGCGAGCCGTGCGACGTCAGATGACACTCGACGCCGCGCGCAAACTCACCTCCGTCGCGCCCCTCGACCTGGCAGGCGAAGGCGACGCCCTGTGATCATCCGCAAGGGCGACGTCTGGGACGTCGACACCGGCAAGGGCACTCGCACCGTTCTCGTCGTCAGCCTCGACGGGCTTGCCGACGCCTACGGCGCTGTCGTCGTCCTGGTCCTGCACGCGCCGGCGCAGCACCCCGACACGGCGATGAGCGTGCATCTGACCACCCCGGTCGACGCCTCCGTCGTCGCCGTCAATCTCCTCCAGCTCTCCACGCTCCGCTTCGAGACCGGCACACCGCACGGGAACATCGGCCCCGAGCAGCAGGAGCTCATCGACAACGCACTCCGCGCGGTCCTCGACCTCTAGCGTTTCAGCCCACCTCGCGAATGATCATCATTGAGCCGCTCCCCCGCGCCCGGAGGGCTGGTCATTCGTAAGATCGGCAAGGCACGGGGGTTCTGGGTACGGCTGTGACCTTGTCACCGTTGGACGGCTCAAAGAACCCAGCAGGATGAAGGAGGCGCGGCCGAGATCAGCGTTGGCTGGCAGGCTTGCTGGGAAGTTCGGTGCGACTGCCCCGGCAGGAGTAGACGATCTCCACCGAACCACCGGGGAGGGCACGCTCGCGCTGGAAGGTCAGCCCGGTGTCGGGACCGAGCATAGGTGTCAGTTGCATCCCGCCGCCGAACAGCAGCGGCAGTACGACCAGTTCGAGGGTGTCGAGTGCGCCAAGGGAGTGGAACGTCCCGATCGTCCGCGGGCCTCCGATGAGATGGACATCGCCGCCCCGGTTGGCCGCGCGGAGCTTCTCCAGCAGCCGCGCCGGGTCGCTGTCGGTAGTGACGTGATCGGGGGTGCCGTCCGGACGGTGTGAGCCGAGCACGAACACGTCGAGGTCCGGCCACGGCCAGCGGTTGTTGGTCAGCGCGGGCTCGAAGGTGGTGCGGCCCATCAGCGCCGCCTCGCAGCCGTCGAGGAACTCCCGGATGCCGTGGCTTTCGCCGGAGACGAACGCGGGGTCGGCAGTCAGGGCCGGCCAGCCGTTCGGTGTGGTCACGTAGCCATCGGCACTCATGCTCATACGGGCGCGGATCTGCATGTCTTCTCCTTGGGACGTCCGGCGGCCGACTATGTAGTCGGCAACCCGAATCGCTGGTCGACGAATGGGCACCACGGGGTGATCACAGAGCCTCGGCCTGTCCGGATTCCGCTCCGCGGGTCGCCCCTCTACCTGAGCGTCGAACGGGAGACCCACCGATCGACACGCTGCCGAAGAATCCTTTCCCACAACGAGATCATGGACCCGCGGCCTCGGCACCCGGCCGCATCTCCCGCTCGCGGATCCCGGCCCCGTCCCGGCCAGGACCCGGTTGTGACCGCGCATCCGTAATGATTACGGACGTTGACGAACTGGCACTTCGCAGCCCGTATCAGGGATCACGGAAGCGCGGTCACACCCCTCGAAATCGCGGATCGGAACGCTCTTGCAGGCGGCGAACCGGGGTAACCGCCAGACACACGGCGGCTGGACGCCCACCATTCAAGGAGAAGCATGTTCGCACTCACGTCCCGACGTCTGCGCGGCACCGCCCGTCGGGTCTTCGGCTGGCAGCAGTTGCGTCCGGCCCAACTGAGCGCGATGAAGGCCGTGATGAAGGGGCGTGACGTACTCGCCGTCATGCCGACCGGCGCGGGCAAGTCCGCCGTGTACCAGGTGCCCGCGGTCCTGCTCGGCGGTCCGGTCGTCGTCGTCTCTCCGCTGATCGCGCTGCAGCGGGACCAGATGCAGAGCCTGCTCGGATCCGGCGCGCTGCGCACCGCCGCCATCAACTCCGCGCAGCGCCGAAGCGACAACGAGACGTCATGGGCCCGCATCAGCGCCTCCTCGGTCGACGTCGTCTTCCTCGCTCCCGAGCAGCTCGCCAAGGCGGACGTCACGGACCGGCTCGCTGCCGTCCGTCCCCGGCTGCTGGTCGTGGACGAGGCACACTGCGTGTCGTCCTGGGGGCACGACTTCCGGCCGGACTACCTGCGGCTGCGCCACGCCCGCGAACGGCTCGGCAACCCGCCGGTGCTCGCCCTGACCGCGAACGCGGCGGCCCCGGTGCGACGGGACATCGCCGAACGTCTCGGCATGACCGACCCGGTGGAGATAGTGGCCGGCTTCGACCGACCCAACATCCACCTGGACGTAACGACCTATCAGGACGCGGCCGCCAAGGAGCGGTTCGTCGTGGAGCGGACGGCCGTCGAGGAGAAGCCGGGAATCCTGTACGCGGGGACGCGGAAGGCAGCGGACGGCTACGCCGAGCAGTTGAGCGACCTCGGACTGTCCGCCGCGAGCTACCACGCGGGGCTCTCCGCCTCCGAACGCCGCCAGACCCAGGACCGCTTCAGCTCCGGTGAACTCGACGTGGTCGTGGCCACCTCGGCGTTCGGGATGGGTATCGACAAGGCGAACGTACGGTTCGTGCTGCACGCGTCCGTCCCCGGCTCGCTCGACGCCTACTACCAGGAGATCGGCCGGGCCGGCCGTGACAGCGCACCGGCCAGGGCGATCCTCGCCTACCGCCCGCAGGATCTGGGTCTGCAACGCTTCTTCGCCACCGGCGCTCCCGACGCCGACGCGCTGCGCCGCGTCGCCGAACTCCTGCGCGGCGAGGCGGCAGCCGTGAGCGCGACCCGGCTCCGGGCCGAGTGCGAACTCGGCGCGACGGCACTGTCCGCCGTGCTGAACCTGCTGGAGGAGACCGGGGCCGTCCGTACCGGACGGGACGGCAGCCGGTTCACCGGCGCGCTCGGCGCCGACGGCGTCTCCGCGGATGACGATGTCGACGCCGTTGTGCAGAGTGCCCTCGCCGTCCACGCCACGCACCTCAAGCTCGAACAGTCCCGGGTCGACATGATGCGCGGGTACGCCGAGACGACCGACTGCCGACGGCGGTTCCTCCTTGGATACTTCGGCGACTCCGTCCCCGTCCCGTGCGGGGCGTGCGACAACTGCACGGGCCCGGTGGCCAAGCCTGCGAGCGGGCTGAGGAGCGAGCGGTTCGGGGACGCCGAACGTCCATACAAGGCTGCCGCACGGTGGCGCCGGTGGCTCCGGGCAGGTGCGCGCGCGGACGCCACAGCGGGTGCCGTCCGCGCGGCGGAGACGGCCGCACGCCCCACAGTGGACGAGCACGCCTACCTGCCAGGCGTCCGCGTGCGCCATGACCAGTGGGGCCAGGGCGAGGTCATGAGCGAGGGCGACGGCAAGATCACCATCTTGTTCAAGTCGGTCGGCTATCGCACCCTGTCGCTGGCCGTGGTGACAGACAAGCAGTTGCTCGTCGCGCTGCCCGACTCACCACGCTGACGCCGGACCCGCGAGTCCCGGGGCGTCGCGAGGCGGCCTTGCCATCGAGACGTAGCGCTTCGACTGGCGGATGAACGGTCGAGTTGGCGGGCCTGAGGGTGCGGGCGGCACGCATACCAGCGTGGCAGGGGTTCCCGCCGACGCGTGCCTGTTCCGATCCCGGCGGAGATGGTGCCTGAGGTTGCTCGCGCGGTTCCCGCCGACGCGGAGTGTGTTCCGGAGCTACCAAGAGGCCCTGCCGCTATGTCCGGGCTGCCGAGAGATCACCCGAACAGGAATGATGTTCAACTGATCAAGTCTGTCGAACGGTGAGCGGAGGGCTTCTCAGTGTCGATACTCAAGCATGTGGGCTGATCTCGGCTGTGGTCAGGTCCGCGAGGCGTTGTGCGGTGTTGAAGTGGGGGGTGAGACGGGTCTTGGTCACGGCGAAGGAGGTGCCGGTGGCGGTGTCGGCATAGACGTAGCTGCCGCCGCCACCGACCCAGCCGAACGTGGTAGGTGCCTCGTCCGGCCGAGTACCGATGCGGCCGAGCGGATAGCCCAGGGCCAGCCGCGCATGGTTACCGAAGACCTGGTCAGTGCCCTCGAAGGCCACCGCCGTCACCTCCTTGAGCTGGTGCGAGTCGATGAGCCGAGCGTCGAGGACCGCGGCGTTCATGGCAGCGATTCCCCGCGCGGTGAAGGTGCCGACTGACGGGATGTCCGCTTGCAGGATCTCGTGGCTGTTGCCCATGGCCGCGGTCGGTTGCCGTTCCCAGGGCGCAAGAATCGCATCGCCGTCAGGCGGGGCGACCGGGCGCGGTGCGGCGTCTTCGAGTCGTGCCAGCCTGCCGAGGTCGGTTCGGGGTACACCGAAGAACAGGTCACCGTCGATGCCCAGGGGCACGGTGACCCACTCGTGCAGGAGCTGCCGCATCGGTTTGCCGGTGGCCCGGCGTGCGACCTCGCCGACGAGGAAGCCGTACGTGAACGAGTGGTATCCCGTCTCGGTCCCGGGCTGCCACCGCGGTGCGGCGTCGGCGAGCGCGGTGCAGACCCGCGACCAGTCGGTCAGGTCGGCAGGACCGATGCCAGGAGGCATCGCCGGCACGCCGACCGAGTGGGTCAGCACGTGTCGAAGGGTCGCGGTCGCCTTGCCGTGGGCACCGAACTCCGGCCACAGGTCGGCCACTGGTGTCTCGTATCCGACAAGGCCTGTCTTGACGAGCAGGTGAGCGATCAGCGACGTCATGACCTTGCCGGCAGAGAAGCTGAAGATCGGGGTCTGGGGAGTCATTCTGCGCCCGGTCTGGCCGTCGGCGACGCCGGCGACGGCATCGACAACAAGAGCACCGTGGTGGTAAATGGCAACCTGCAAGCCGGTTTCGGCCCCGGTATCCACGAGTTCGTCGAGGACGCTTTGGACCTGTTGCTGCAGTGAGGGCATCATCGTCACCCACTCGGCCACGTGTAGCGGGTCTGGCTGGATGCCGGCAGCTTGCCGAAAGCGAATCCGACAGTCGGCGCGACTCGATACAGCCTGACGTCACCGGCGATGACGGCCTCGCCCAACCGATACCAGGAACCCTCGGGACTGGTCAGATGCGCTCCGTACTTCCGCTCGAAGTCCGCGACAGCCTCCTCACGCCCGGAACGCTCATCCACCACGGATGCGACACCCTCGATGACGACGTCCACACCGGTCAAGGCATTCGTGCCAGTCGTCAACACGCAGCGGGGATTACGTTCAAGGTTTCCCGCCTTGCGCTCCTGACCCCCCGTGGTGAAGCACATGCCACCCAAACTCCAGGCCGCCAACAACGGCGTCACGTGCGGTCGCCCGTCCGGCCGCACCGTGGAAAGCCAGAACACCTCCGCCTCACCGAGGACCGCCAACGCCGACGCCCACGGCGTCGCCTGCGCGCCCGGGGACGAGAACGGTCCCAGCACAGCATCCGGTTCGCTGTCCAACCTGTCACATCCTCAACGAGGCATGCTCAGCCGACCAGCACTGGTGAAGCAGCGACAGCAGGCCGACCCGTCATGCCCTTCGGTAGGTGTTACGTGCCGTCTTGATGATGACCTGAACCCGCCGGGAAACTCATCGCTCCGCGCGCGTACCAGCAAGCCGTTGCCGCGTAACCCACTTGCACGGGTCAAGGCCCGATCACCCGAACAGGAACCATGTTCGGGTGATCGAGTCTGTTGAACGGCAAGCGGAAGACTTCTCAGGGGATGGCTTCTCAGATCCCGGTAGAGAGCGCTACCTGGCGCCATTGGTCAAGTTCACGTCGCACCAGATCCAGCTTGGCCTCGACGCGCTCGATCGCGTCCGCGCCCAGTTGCAGGCGCAGCGGCGGCTCGGCGACCTCGGTGATGTCGACGATGGCTTTCGCTGCCTTCACCGGATCGCCTGGCTGGCGGCCGTCGTTCGCAGCCAGTGCCTCGCGCACCGGTCCCGCGCCGGCGAGGTAGTCAGCGATGGACGCCGGTTCGACCTGGATGCTCAAGCTGTTGAGGAAGTCGGTGCGAAACCCGCCCGGCTCCACGATCGTGACGCGTACGCCGAGTGGGGCCAGCTCGCCGTGCAGCGCCTCGGAGACGCCCTCAAGGGCGAACTTGGACGCGCCGTACAGGCCCGCCGCCGGAGCGGTGGCGAAGCCGCCCACGGAGCCGATGTTCAGGACGTGTCCGGAGCGTTGGGCGCGCAACGTCGGCAGTGTCGCCCGCAACGTGTTGAGCACGCCGAAGACGTTGACGTCGAACAGCGCCCGGGCGGCCTTGTCGGAGATCTCCTCGACCGCGCCGATGAGGCCGTAACCGGCGTTGTTGGCCACGATGTCGATCCGGCCGAACTCTGCCAGGCCGGCCTGCACCGCAGCCGTCAACTGCTCCGGTTCGGTCACGTCCGCGTTCACCGCCAGCAGCCCGTCCGGCTTTTGTGGGTACGCCCGGCGCACCGCTGACACATCCCTCGCCGTAGCGATCACGCTGTGCCCTCGCTCCAGCGCTTCCCGGGTGATCTCCGCGCCGAGTCCACGTGATGCCCCGGTAACGAACCAAACGCTCATATTCTCCCCTGTTCCGATGGCCCGATGAGCCGACAACCCGACGCTAGAACCTAGAGTCGGGTCTAGAACAACAGTCATGTGAGGGAGGGGCGTTCATGGACCTGAGCATCGGCGAGGTGGCACAACGCACTGGGCTGAGCGTGCACGCGCTGCGGTTCTACGAGCGGGAGGGCCTGTTCGCCAACCCGGTGCGCCGCCTGTCCAACGGCCGCCGGATCTATCACGAAGAAGACCTGGAGTGGCTGGCCATCTGCACGAAGCTGCGCTCCTCCGGCATGCCCCTGGTGATGATCCGGCAGTACATCGAGCTGGTCCGTCAGGGCCCGGGCAACGAACACGAGCGCCTTGAGGTGCTACGCCGACACGAAACCCACGTGGAGACGCAGATCCGCGAGCTCCAGGACACCCTGGCTGTGATGCGGCACAAGGTGCGGATCTACGAAGACCATGTCACCCGCGGTGAAGCCGACCGGCTCTGGAATCCTTCCCACCCGGTTGCCGCACAGGCAGGCGCGCACCAGGAATGCCATCCACCAGAAGCCACGTGATCGTCCGGTTCGATCTGTGCGGCATCGGCCGCGACATGCGCCCTTCCTTCACCCACGGTACCCAGTCCGTGGGCCTCCGTGTCATCCGGCTGCGCACCACCTGGAACCCACGTTCGAACCGACAGCCCCATCGATCGGTAAGCGGACGGGTACTGAGGACAACACGTCGGATCGACCAGCCGATCGTGCCCAAGAACTTTCAAACGGCATGCCCGGGCCGGCCAGTTGGCCACATAGCGCAGCGCGCCTGCCACGCAGTCGGGCCGGCCCGTCGGAGGCGCGGATGGTTCGGGTGCGCTCAAGGCGGTGCTGCGCCAGTTCCGTCCGCACTGGTCGGTGTGCTGGTGGACGGTGTCCTCCTGGGGCCTGACTGGCCAGTTCCGCAGGAGGTAGGTCCCCCACCGGTTCGAATGTGACGGCGTCGTATCCGCGGTCACGCCCGCGGGCATGGACGCGTACCCGGTAGTGGCCGGGCCCGAACAGAGGCGTTCCGGGCGAGACCGAAGCTGAAATGAGGACCCGAGCCTTGGACCGTGTCCTGTGGTGCTAATCCTGCTGATGGTGCCCGCCGGAATCACATGGGGCACAGCAGTGGTTGAGGGCCGGACTCCACGCTGGGGTCCGGCCCTCGGTGCATGTGGTTACGAGGTCCAGCCGCCGTACGGCACGGTGATGAGTTCCATGGCGTGGCCCGCCGGATCCATGAAGTACACGCCGCTGCCACCGTCGTTGTGGTTGATCGTGCCGGGCTGCTTCCGGTGAGGGTCGGCGTAGTGCTCGATGCCGCGCTGCCTGATCTGCTCGTACGCCGCGTCGAACTCCTCCTGGGAGACCAGGAAGGCGTAGTGCTGGGGGGTGATGCTGTCCGCGGGGATCGTGGCGAAGTCCAGCGTGACGCCGTTGCTCAGGCCGACCGCGATGAACGGGCCCCACTCGGCGGTGATCTCAAGGCTGAGCAGGTTCGCGAAGAATTCCGCGGACTCCCGGTTGTCCAGGGCGTGAACGATCGTGTGGTTCAACTCGACTGACAAGGAATGCCTCCGAAGGCATGTCCCGACACCTCCATGTCTCACCCAGCCGGTGACCGACACGCGATGTCGCCGTAGATCCTAGTCCCTGAGGTCTTTCAGTGTTGCCGCTCCGGGGTGAGGACGGCTGCGGCGATTGACGGCATCCGATTCGGGCTGCACCGGGATCTGCTGAGGATGCGCCAGGACTTCAGGCGGGCCACACCCCGCTCCACCGGTGACCGCGCCACCGCGAGCGCACGGTTGACGGTTCGCTGGGTTGAGGTGAGGTCGCGGCCCGGCGGGCGCTTGAGGGGTGTCGTCACCCATGGGCCGGCTCCCATGTAGGCGCGGTTGGCGAGTACCGGAATGCCTGACGTTCGCAGATTCGGATGATGCGGTGGGTGCGGGCCGCCATCAGGTCGTGGGCCGCCCGGCCGGGCAGCGCGGGAGAGAGAGCCACAGTCGTCGCCCGACTGAATCGGTCACCAGCTGCACGTTCACTCCGCGCCGGCCGGGAGTTGAGCGAGGGTGTCGTGCTTGCACAGGCACACCAGGCCGACCAGAGCGCGGTGGTGCCCTGGACAATGCCGCCTACGACCGTGATCTGCCATTTGCGGCGACCGTCATGCACGACCTGGGGGTCGCCGACCTCGCTCAGGGCGACGCGCGGTTCGAGGTGGAGGGCGCGGATCTTGCTGCCACGCTGCCGAGTGAGCAGGGTGTTGACGCGCGGGACGTGGACCGGGTGTGGGAGTCGATCGCCCTTCACACCTCGCCCGGACCGCCGAACGGCGTGGGCTGCACGCCTACTTGACTCGTGAGGGCGTCGATGTCGACTTCGCGCGCAACGCGGAGCCTGAGGTTTGCTCTAGCCCTGCGGATCTGCGGCGTGCATGCCTGGTTCACCCGCGCCGACGGTGATCACGTCGATGTCGATGTCGATCTCCAATGGGTTCTGTTGGTCGCTGCCCTGAGACAGTGCGGCAGCGTAGCGTTCCAGCAACTCCCTTGCCCGGATGCAGAGTTGCGGAGCGACGTGCGTGGGAGTCGTGACGAGTTCTCGCATGGTTCTGGGGACTCGGTCGCGGGAACGGAAAGATCCGGGGGGCTCACTCGGCGCTCGCGAACAGATCGGGCGCCGCTCCATTCGATGGGAGACCGATCAACGATGTTCACTCCGGTACGGAGCAGAGTACGGACGGCCGCGCTCGCGCTCTCGGCCCTTGCGGCCCTGGCCTTGGGCACGACCGTCACGACCGGCGCGGCAGCGGCTCCCGCTCCCGCTCTCGCGAAACAGGGACCGACCTCGGTGGCGTACGTCGAGGTGAACAACAACAGCATGCTGAACGTCGGCAAGTACACCCTCACCAACGGCGGCGCCCAAGTCTTCGACGTCGCCGTGATCTTCGCGGCGAACATCAACTACAACACGAGCACGAAGGCAGCGACCCTGTACTTCAACCCGAACGTGCAGAGCGTCCTCGACAACGCCGCCACGCAGATACGGCCGTTGCAGCAGAAGGGCATCAAGGTCGTCCTCTCGGTGCTCGGCAACCACCAGGGCGCGGGCTTCGCCAACTTCCCGTCCCAGCAGGCCGCTTCGACGTACGCGAAACAACTGTCGGACACCGTGGCCAAGTACGGCCTCGACGGCATCGACTTCGACGACGAGTACGCCGACTACGGCAACAACGGCACCGCCCAGCCCAACGCCAGCTCGTTCGTGTACCTGGTGTCGGCACTGCGCGCCAACATGCCGGACAAGATCATCAGCCTCTACAACATCGGCCCGGCCGCGTCGCGCCTGTCCTACGGCGGCGTCGACGTCTCGTCCAAGTTCGACTACGCCTGGAACCCGTACTACGGCTCCTGGCAGGTCCCCGGCATCGCACTGCCCAAGTCGAAGCTGTCGCCGGCGGCCGTCCAGATCGGCGCGACCTCGCAGAGCACGGTCGCCGCCCTCGCCGCCCGCACGGTCAGTGAGGGCTACGGCGTCTATCTGACGTACAACCTCGACGGCGCCGATCGCAGCGCCGATGTCTCCGCGTTCACCAGGGAGTTGTACGGCAGTGACGCCCACTACACGCCGTAGCCCGACCACAGTCCACGGCGTCCGGCGCCCCGTCGGGGCTTGCTGCATCCCGTAGGGCCGCGCCTCGGGCAGGCCGCGTCTTCGACAACGATGTCGGAGGCGCGGTCGCCACAGGTGCCGTGACCTGCGCTGCACCAAAGTGCCGACCATCTCTCTGATTCTCTGCTGCCAGCCGCTGCAGCCAATTGACATCAGCGCAGGTCACGAGCGTCGCCTGGCTTCCAACACCGTCCCCAGAGCGCGCAGTTGACCGGCGCTGAGCGTGCAGCGGCGCCTCCGGCCCTTGGACTTGGAGACCAGGGCCTGCCGACCGCCCGAAGCCAGGACCTGGGGCAGGTCGAACGGGCGATCAACCGTGTTGGCGGTAGCGGTCTGCCCACCGTTTCGCCGTAGTGGGAGAGACTTGGACGCGTTCCGCCGCGCGCCGAAGCGGCACGTGCGTCAGAACATGCCGTTGGGGTTGGCCGCGTTCTCCGGCACGTCCTGGATGACGTCCCAGTGCTCGACGACCTTGCCGTTCTCCAGCCGGAAGAAGTCAGCCAGGGCACGGCCCGGCTTGCCGGGCTCCAGGATGAGGTGGGAGTGCGTGACGACCATGTCGCCCTCGGCCAGGACCCGCTTGATGTCCAGCTGCAGCTGCGGGTACGCGCCGCGCAGCCAGGTCACGAATCCGGTGAAGGCTTCCGGGCCGTCGGCAGCATCCGGGTTGTGCTGGATGTAGCGGTCGCCGAAGTGGTCCGCGATGGCCTTCTCGGGGTTGCCGCCGAAGGCGGTCTGGTAGTAGTCGACGACGATCTGCTTGTTGCGTTCGAGCTGCGACATGAGTATTCCGTTCGGGGAGGATGGTTCCCGGAAACGAAGACTCTGAAGAGGGTCGCAGCACCGGGAACCAGGATTTCTCAACTGGCGCCCTCGCGTCGTCAAAAGGGCGGCCTGGGCGGCGCGCCGACGCTGGTACTACTTTCTCTTGCCGTCCCGCATGCGGGACGTACGCCAGGATCTGCCGCTATCCAGCGGTGATCTCCTGTCGCATATTCAACTTACCCCGCAGGCTCGACCCCCGCAATCCGCGAAAGACTTCACCCAACAGGGACGAAAGTCCTCGTGGCCCGTCAGCCCAGATCGCAACCGGATGCACGGCAGAACAGCGGCCGACTCTGTCCCCAACCTTTCGGGGCTGTACACCTAGGCCACCCAGCAGTAGGCATCTCGGCCCTGGCGTCGGGCGCTGCTGACGAGAGCAGCCAGATCACTCAGGATCACGAAGGCGATCTCCGTGTCGATGACCTCACCGTCCTCCGCACGCCGCAAGGACCAGGCAACAGCGGCATCCTTCAACGCGGACCGCTCAGCCTCGGCGAGTGCCGCGGACAAGCGAGGCGAGATCGCGAACACGATGCACCCGTCATCGCCCTGGTCGGCGACGATCCGAGGCTCGCCGGCTTCGACGAGTTCCTCGAAACTGCCGTCGGCGAGAAGGCACTCCCACTCGACCACAGCCTCTTCGGGATCGAAGTTGCCAAAGGAGAGCGACTCGAATGTGCGTCGCGGCCCGGTCTGAAGAACCAGAGCCGCTGACGCGTCATCCGGAGCCGCGAAGAACTCGACGATGATGCTCACCCGCGCATCATGCCGGACCGGGGACAGAACGCCGTCCACCTGTACGGAGCCTCAGGCGTCCCACCCACGCACACTCCGGGATCGCGCCTCCTCAGTCATCGGTGCACCGGTCGGCCCAGGTCCGGTCCACCACGGCCGGCCGGGTATCGGCAGGGACGCAGGCCGTCAACTCCCCACCCAAGAGAGTCACTTGATGGCCTCTGACCGCGTCGACCGCGACGCAGAACAACCGGCCGCCGACGAAAGGGGCGTACACGGCAGGCTTTTCACGTCCCACGCCGAACTCCACGCCGCAGGTCTCCGAAGAGGGAGCAGCCTTGAATCGACGCGGCTCCCAGTCCAATCGCGCCCAGGCCTTCAGGCACCCCGAAGTTCTGCTGCCGCCATGTCTCTCTCCCCCGTCCCGGCCCACGCGCCGACCGGCCCCGGTTCCCGGTGCTCAGCATCGCCCTGGCACTGCATCGAGCTCAAGGTCGTCTACGGCACTGCGCTGGCGGCGGCATGTCGCCACACCGGTTTCAGCGTCTCCAGCATCCCCGAGAGCGCCGTGAAACCGCACTGAATGGGGAGGCAGTCACGCTGTGCGGCATGACGACGACGGCCCCGCCAGGGGCAGCGGCCCGGGAGGGGATCATCATGAACGGCCTTCGACTGATCCGACGGCACGTGGCGGCCTTCGGGCGCTTCGCCGGGCTGGGCAGTGGGCTCACCGTGGCGGCTTCCGCGGCTCTGGTCCTGCTGTCGCAGTGGATTCCATGGGCGGCGGCGAACGCGCTGACCACCCTCGCCTCCACCGTAGTTGCCACCGAGTTGCACGCCCGCGTCTCGTTCCGCCACGGACGGCCCGGTCTGGCCGGTCACCTGAAGAGCGCGGCCACCATGGCCCTCGGCTGGCTGGTCACGTCCGCCGCGGTCGGCGCGCTGGCCGCGCTCCGCCCAGACGCCGGACTCGTCCTGCAGCAGACGGTGTACTTGTCGGCCACCGCGCTCGTCGGGATCGGCCGCTATCTCGTGCTGCGGCTGGCTGTGTTCGGCGAGGGCACCCCACGGTCCGGGACCAGCAGCGACGTCCGGCTCCGGGCCGAATACGACGCGGCGGCGTAAGTGCTTGGCTGTGTTCAACGCAAGCAGCCAGGAGATCAACGACCTGGGCAAGGCCGTACGGCCCGCTGGGACGTGGCGTCGCGGCAGGTGAGACCGACCGTCCCGATCAAGAGCTGCCCGACTGCGAGAATGAAGGTGATCCGTGTGACTCACCAACCGGGCGGGTGAGCCAACGGTGGATCACCATACGGCCGGAATGCGTCGCACTACGAAGATCACGACCTGTTTGTGATCTTCGACAGGGAATCCCCATCGCGCGCTTCTCCCCCGCCCCCCGTACGGCTGTCACCGCGCTGTCCGTGCCCGTCGTACTGCTCGCCCCAACCACCGCTCACGCCGCCACACCCGAACACGGCCACCTCCCCAGGCCACAGCACGACCCTGCCCGTCCGCCTGGTCGTCACGACCCGTCCTGGGTGAGGGAAGGTGGTGCCGGATGCCGACTCGGTTCGGGTCCGGCGGCACCGGCCGTGGAGCCGTGCCAGGCCTGGAGCAGTCGGCCCAGACGGCGCGCCGGTGTCTCGCTGGGAACGAAAAGCACTGCCGCCACTAGTGCGAGGCCGCCTGCGGCGAATGCTCCGGCCGCCCAGGCTGTCAGCCCTCCCTGCACCATGGCCATCGCGAACCCGGCCAGTGTCCCGAGGGCAGCCCCCAGCCGCGCCGCCCCACTCGTCATCGCCGGTCCCGACGGAAAGGGCGGCGCAGCGTGATGGAGAGTCGGGGTGCGCCGAGCAGGACGTGGAGTGTGAAGCAGGTGCGGGCGTGGCGGGTGGTGTGGACCGCCAGGTCGGCGCTCCATTCCGCTTGCCAGCGCGCTCGTTGCTGTGACGGCAGGAGGAGAGTGACGACGGCCAGGAGGCGGCCGGAGACGACGTAGGAGGACATTGCCGGTTGCAGGACTGCCGAGGCGAGGTCCTGCAGTTCACGGCCGACCGTCTCCAGTCCCGCCGCGGAAGCCGCGGGTGCAAAGACATCGAGGGTTTCACGGGCATTGAGGAGCTGCCTGGGGTGGGCCACGAACGCGATGGTGCGCATGTTGTGGAGCCGGTCCGCGAGCCGGATGGCCAGCACGGCCGTCTCCCATGACGGAGCGGCGGCATCGGAGGCGAGCATGGTGCCCTTGCCGGTCTGCGGGTACGCGGAGACTTCGGCAGTGCGAACTGCTGCGATCAAGTCGGCAACTTCTTGGCCGAGTTGATCGGCGATTCGCCGCGGCGGGCAGGCGGTGTCCTCCACGTCGTGGAGCAGCGCCGCGCACACCACGGGTGGAGGCATGCGGAGCTCGGCGACGATGGCGGCGACGGCAAGGCAGTGGGTGACATAGGGGTCACCACTACGGCGCCTTTGCCCCGCGTGCCAGACCGACGCCTCGGCATAGGCGCGTTCCAGCTGACCGGCGCCGGCGTCCGGGTGGTGCGAGCGAACTGTGGCGATGACGCTCTCAAGGGTTGGCGTCAGGTCTGTCTCCGCGGTCAGGGACGGCGGAAACCGCCACTGCCTCTTCATGATGCCCCTCCCTCGGCGGCCGGGTGGGCACTGGCCCACCCTGGCAAGGGGCGCTTCCGAGACCGGTAAGTGCGCGCCAGAGCCTCGCGGGCTTCTTCGGCACCATCCTGCGTAATCCGGTAGAAGCGGCGGCGCGGGCGCCCCTCCGCCTCGTGCACAGTCGGGTCCTCCCAACTGCTCTCCAACCAGCCGGCCTGTTCCAGCCGGGCCAGGATCGGATAGATCGTGCCCGACGGCAGTCCCGCCAGGTCGCACAGCTCAAGGCCGTACCGCTGCCTGGCAGGGTCCTCCAGCAAAGCCCGCAGCACCAGTTGAGTCTGCAGGGTCATACGCGGCATACTCATACTCGTACTCTACATAGCCTATATACAGGCTGTCTAGAGACAGTAACGCCTTGTGATCCATTCTCGGGCCCCCATCCGACCGAGGCGACGACGGGCGACCAGGCCGGCCGCAGCCAGGCCCCGTTCACGGCAGCATGAATGATCACCACCGCGTGATCCGTCATCACCGAGAGGCTCTGATGAGGCTGCTGCTGAGTTCCTGGTTCCTGACCCCCGACAGCCGGCCCTCGGCCCTGCCCGCCACCCTGGCCACCGGCAGAGCGGGCATCGTCTTGAACGCCCTCGACGAGTACGGCCCTTCACGCACCCGCGACTACGCTCGCGAGAGCCACACCCTGGAGACCTTCGGCTACTCCTGCGAAGAACTCGATCTCCGCGACTACTTCGCCGCCCCCGCAGAACTCCCCGAACGCCTGGACGCCCTCGACCTCGTCTGGACCTTGGGCGGCAACGCGTTCGTCCTGGCCCGCGCCATGACCCAGGCAGGATTCCGCGACGCCCTCCAAGAACAGCTGCACCGGCCCGAGTTCACCTACGGCGGCTACTCGGCGGGAGCCTGCGTAGCCGGACCGGACCTCCAGGGCATCGACCTCATCGACGACCCGACCGTCCTGCCCGAGGGCTATCCGTCCACCACCGCACCGGAGTGCCTCCGCCTGATGCCCTACCGGATCGTTCCCCACTGGCGATCCGAACACCGCGACGCGCAAGGCGCGGAACGAGCCGCCGCCCATCTCGCCGAGCGCGGACTGCCGCACCGCTGCCTGCGCGACGGAGAAACGCTGAACATCCAAGACACCACCACGACGGTCACCTGACCGCCACCCTCGTGATCCGCAGGCCCTGACCGTCAGTCCCTGTAGACCAGCCTGACGGGCCCAATGGCGAGCAGGGGATGACACCGCGCGTCGCGCTGCGCCCGCGCTGAGGGACGCGTCGCCACCCCGCTCGCCGTGACCGCCTCAGGAGAAGTCTGCTGCGGTGATGCCGTCGGAATGTCCGAACGGCCACTCCACCAGCTCGATCCGGTAACCGTCCGGGTCCGTGAGCCACGATGTCTTCGGGCCGTCAGGGCCACCCGGATACTGGACAGGCCCCGGCTCCAGGCCGGCTTCGGCCAGTGTCTTCAGGGTGACGGTCAGCGTGTCCACCTGGATCGCCAGGTGGTCGAAACCGCTGCCCACGTCGACGTGTCCGTCGGCGGGACGGTGGACCAGTTCGAGCGAGGCCGCCGGTTCGCCGGGGAACTTGAGGATCACGAGGCGAGCCCCGTCGCCGACCTCGCCCCTGCCCAGCTCGACGTAGCCCAAGGCGGTGTAGAAACCGAGCGAGCGGGCCAGGTCGGTGACGCGGTAGGAGACGAAGAGCGTCTTCACGCGGCTTCCCCGGGTCGGCGCACCTGGTAGCGGAGGTGCGTGACGTCTCGGTCCTCAAGCCGTCGGACGAGGTCGAGTTCGATGTGATCACCACCGAGATGGTCGAACAGCCGTCGACCGTCCCCGAGGAGGACCTGCACCAGGTGGATCTCCATCTCGTCCAACTGCCCGGCCCGGAGAAGCGCTTGGGCCGCCCCCGCCCCATGGACCATGACCGGCCGGTCCCCGGCGGCGGCGCGAGCCTGACGGGCGCATTCCTCGACGTCGGTGACGAAACGCGCGTGGCCGGGTGGCACGTCCCCGTCCTCCACCTGGTGGGTGAGGACGAGGACCGGCACGCCGTCGTGATGATCGCCCTGCCAGCGCCCGGCGAGTTCGAAGGTCCGTCGGCCGGAAATCACCGCGCCGGTCGCCAGCGCTTCGCGGTAGACCTGGCCGCTCGGACCGTCGGATTCCCGGTCGTCTAGCCAGTTGAAAAGCCGTCCGCCGCCGCGTCCGAGCTCCTGACCTGGCCGATCGCCCGGCCCGGCGATGTAGCCGTCGAGCGACATCGACATGTACAGCCGAATCGGATTGTGCATCCTGACCTCCATCTCTCCTCCATGACACCGGGACCCGACACTTCCTGATCCGCCGACGGGGCGGGCATGTCACGAGGAAGACTTCAGGCAACCGGCAAACTCATCGGCCTGACGCGCCGGCCCTGCTGCCCAGGGCTGCCGCCCCACCCGCACACGTCACCGAACCCGGCTGGTGACAGCCGTTGCGGACCACCAGGCGACGGCCCGCCTCGTCCCGCTGGCCAGGCCAACTCGGCTGTCACGGCTGTCTGCGGCGAGCTGCGCGCCTGGACTCGACGGTGATCTACGGCGCCGGCGCCGGCCTCGGTCTGCTGATCCGGCTCTCCGGCGTGGTCGGCGGTCTGTTCCTGGGCCGGTTCGCGCACGGCCCCGGCGAACATCGGGGCGATCCACGACGAGGTGCGCACCCCGGCGGAGGTGGCGTGATGGCCTACGGCATCAGCACCGACGCCTACTTCTGGCCGATCTCGCAGCGGGCGCCGCGACCGATGTCACCGACCGACATGCTGCACGACACCACCGGACTCGGCGGCCGGGTCTTCCAGATCTGCGACTACCCGGCGATCGAGTCATACGACCGGGCCGAGCCGGCCGACGTCCGCGCCACCGCCCGCGACCTCGGCCCGGCCTCCGAACCCGGCACCCGTGGCGTGCGTGCCGCGTGGAGCCGGCCCGGGAGCTGGACGTCACCCTGGT